>NZ_AEJZ01000204.1:0-37814 GCF_000208525.1 Escherichia sp. TW14182 | reverse complement strand
CGCTCACGACATCCGCGTGATTCGCCTGCCGCGTCATGGTGCATCCTGCCCGGTCGGAATGGGCGTCTCCTGTTCTGCTGACCGTAATATCAAAGCGAAGATCAACCGTCAGGGGATCTGGATCGAAAAACTGGAACATAATCCAGGCAAATATATTCCGGAAGAGCTGCGCAAAGCGGGAGAAGGCGAAGCGGTTCGCGTTGACCTTAACCGTCCGATGAAAGAGATCCTCGCACAGTTGTCGCAGTATCCCGTTTCTACGCGCTTATCGCTTAACGGCACGATTATCGTCGGTCGTGATATTGCCCACGCCAAACTGAAAGAGCGCATGGACAACGGCGAAGGGCTACCGCAATACATCAAAGATCACCCGATTTACTACGCGGGTCCGGCAAAAACGCCAGAAGGTTATGCTTCCGGTTCTCTTGGCCCAACGACCGCCGGACGGATGGATTCTTATGTCGATCAACTGCAAGCGCAGGGCGGAAGTATGATCATGCTGGCGAAAGGCAACCGCAGCCAGCAGGTGACGGATGCCTGTAAAAAACACGGTGGCTTCTACCTCGGCAGTATTGGCGGCCCGGCGGCAGTGCTGGCGCAGGGCAGTATTAAGAGTCTGGAATGTGTTGAGTATCCTGAACTGGGAATGGAAGCGATCTGGAAAATTGAAGTGGAAGATTTCCCGGCGTTTATTCTTGTGGATGATAAAGGAAATGACTTCTTCCAGCAGATACAGCTCACGCAGTGCACCCGCTGCGTGAAATAAACAGAGCCGCCCTTCGGGGCGGCTTTTTTACATGGCACGAAAGACCAAACATTTGTTATCAAATAGTAAATAATGAGTGAGCTAAAAGTTGCTTAACGTAAGCAAAACAGAAAGAAAAAATTAATCAGGTGAGGAGCAGTCCATGAAAACAGTACGCAGCGAAAAAGATTCGATGGGTGCGATCGATGTCCCGGCAGATAAGCTGTGGGGCGCACAAACTCAACGCTCGCTGGAGCATTTCCGCATTTCGACGGAGAAAATGCCAACCTCACTGATTCATGCGCTGGCGCTAACCAAGCGCGCAGCGGCAAAAGTTAATGAAGATTTAGGCTTGCTGTCTGAAGAGAAAGCGAGTGCCATTCGTCAGGCGGCAGATGAAGTGCTGGCGGGACAGCATGACGATGAATTTCCGCTGGCTATCTGGCAGACCGGTTCCGGTACGCAAAGCAATATGAATATGAACGAAGTGCTGGCTAACCGCGCGAGCGAATTGCTCGGCGGCGTGCGCGGGATGGAACGTAAAGTTCACCCTAATGACGACGTGAACAAAAGCCAAAGTTCCAACGATGTCTTTCCGACGGCGATGCACGTTGCGGCGCTGCTGGCGCTGCGCAAGCAACTCATTCCGCAGCTTAAAACCCTGACACAGACGCTGAGTGAAAAATCGCGTGCATTTGCCGATATCGTCAAAATTGGTCGTACCCACTTGCAGGACGCCACGCCGCTGACGCTGGGGCAGGAGATTTCTGGCTGGGTAGCGATGCTGGAGCATAATCTCAAACATATCGAGTACAGTCTGCCGCACGTGGCGGAACTGGCGCTGGGTGGTACAGCAGTAGGGACGGGGCTGAACACTCATCCGGAATATGCGCGTCGCGTTGCGGATGAACTTTCGGTAATTACCTGCGCGCCGTTTGTTACCGCGCCGAACAAATTTGAAGCTCTGGCGACCTGTGATGCGCTGGTTCAGGCGCACGGCGCCTTGAAAGGGTTGGCTGCGTCACTGATGAAAATTGCCAATGACGTTCGTTGGCTGGCATCTGGCCCTCGCTGCGGAATTGGTGAAATCTCAATCCCGGAAAACGAGCCGGGCAGTTCAATCATGCCTGGGAAAGTGAACCCAACGCAGTGTGAAGCGTTAACCATGCTTTGCTGTCAGGTGATGGGGAACGACGTGGCGATCAACATGGGTGGCGCTTCCGGAAACTTTGAACTGAACGTCTTCCGCCCGATGGTTATCTACAATTTCCTGCAATCGGTACGCTTGCTGGCAGATGGCATGGAAAGTTTTAACAAACACTGTGCAGTGGGGATTGAGCCGAATCGTGAGCGAATCAATCAATTACTCAATGAATCGCTGATGCTGGTGACCGCACTCAACACCCACATTGGCTATGACAGAGCCGCCGAGATTGCAAAAAAAGCGCATAAAGAAGGGCTGACCTTAAAAGCTGCAGCCCTTGCGCTGGGCTATCTTAGCGAAGCCGAGTTTGACAGCTGGGTACGACCAGAACAGATGGTCGGCAGCATGAAATCCGGGCGTTAATCTGCAACATACAGGTGCAGCCGTGGAATGATCAAACGAAGCGGCTGCGCCTGCGGTTTATAACGGTGCTGCACATTGTCGGCATCGTAATTCAACAACTCGCCAACGTCCGGTACGCCCGCGCCATTATCCCGATTAATCAGTGCAATAAGCGGCGTAGGGCAGGCGTGTTGTACCTGTTTTTGATCTCCCTTGTACCAGACGCGGGCAATCGGCTGCACCTTTACCGGACGTTTGATTTTTAACTTCACGTCCTGTGGCAGGGCAGCAATATCCTGATATTCACGCTCCAGTTTTCCCTGCCACTCCTCACGCGTCCACGGTGCGACGCTGCGGGGTGATTTCAGACTTTTTTCCAGCTGCGCCAGCACTTCATCACGATGCAAATTCTTAATGATATGTTTATTCGCCCAGCCAAAACGTAAAGTTGCGGGGTCATGCAGAACGGTGAGGGTGCGGTAAGCGTTCAGTGTGATCAGCCCCGGCAAATGGCGATGCACCCATTCAAAACGCGCCGCCGTAGGAAGTTCTGACTCAACCGTGACGATATGCTCGAAAGTGGTTTTAAGTTGATTGATGCGCTGGATATGACTTACCAGCGCCGCTTGTGAAAGGTTATCAACCTGATAACACAACACGCCGGGCAGACGAACAGCGGCCTTGCTGCTGCGATTTTCAGACTGTTGCTGAATAAACAAATGGCGGAAATGACGTAGCGCGAGCGCCTGCGCCTCTTTGCCGAGATGTTGCTTAACTTCAATGCAATTCAGCGGATTATGCTCATCCTCTTTTTTGACTTCCGGTAAAGAGAATACCCGGGCAACCAGCAACTTGTGCTGTTCAAGCTCAGCGGCAAATGCGGCCAGTTCTTGCTCCATCTGGCGAAAGGTAGTATTGAGTCGATCTACGAGATCGTAACGAGCCATAAAATCACCACTTTAGTTACAACATACTTATGTTATAGCACATTGGCGACGACTTGACCACCGTGCGCGTAGCGTCAGGCAGAGGTAAATTGCGCAATGTTGTGCCATAACGGCCAGCTAAACGAGAAGCGGGCGCCGCCCAGTTCGCTGGTGTCACAATTAACCGTGCCGCCCATTGCCAGTGCAATTGAGTGGACAATTGCCAGTCCCAGCCCGCAGCCGCCGGTTGCACGGTCACGGCTGGGGTCGAGGCGAACAAAGGGTTCAAAGATATGCTCTCGATCCTGTGGTGCAATCCCTGCACCATCATCTTCAACAATTAATGTCGCTTTGTTTCCTGCCAGTAGCAGGCTGGTTTCGACTGTTGAATGGCAGTAGCGCAGGGCATTATTGAGCAAGTTATCCAGCACGCGCTCCATCAAGCGCATATCCAACGCCGCATAATGACCTTGCATGATGGTTTTTATCCGTACCGTTTTATCGGGAGTTAGTGCCTGAATGTCGGCCAGATGCGTTGACAGCCACAACGGCAGGTCTGGTTCGCTAAGATGGAGCTCATTTTGCGGGCGATCGAGTCGGGCATAAGTCAGCAACTCTTCAATTAAGGCTTCCAGTTGGCTGATATCGCGATTCAACGCCTGAGATTCTGTTGCGCTCAGATTTTCGCTCATCTCCAGTCGATAACGCAGGCGCACTAACGGCGTTCGCAGTTCGTGGGCGATACCGTCAATAAGCTGTTTTTTACTGGCAATCAAGGCGTTGATATTATCCGCCATCTGGTTAAACGCCACGCCAAGCCGTTCAAAACTCGAACCTTCATCAAAGTGAATACGTTCATTGAGATGCCCATCGCCAAATCGTTGCGCCGCTGCTTCCAGTTTTAACATGTCCTGCCAGTGCGGACGCATCCAGATAAACACGGGAAAGGCGAGGGAGATGGCAATAAAAGCGATCAGCGCGATATCCAGTAATCGCATTTGATGGAGGTAATAAAGATAAGGCACGGGACCGACTGCCAGCACGTAGTGGCTGCGCGGTATACGCTGTAAGAATGTGTACTGATCGTCCAGGGCGACAATTTCGCCGCCACGCAGTCGATGCATGGAGATTTCATCGAGATGATATTTACTCAACGGTTCGACGCGCAGATCAAAAGAGAGATTTAAATCCATCTCTTTCAGCGTTTTTCCCCAGTCGTGTGGGGGGATCTCGCGCAATTCGCTACGCATCAGGTATAGAGAACTGTTCATCAAATCATCCAGCGACTGTTTGCCCGCGCGTTCGGCGGTAAATTTGTACACCAGCCCAACCAGTAGGGACATCACCAGAAAGCAGACAAACAGTAGAAGATAAAACTGGATAAACAGTTTTTTCATCGCTTATTCCCACGCATGAGGCGCAAACAGATAGCCTTTGTTTCGCACGGTTTTAATGCGATAAGGTTCGGCAGCGTTATCGCGCAGTTTTTTTCTTAACCGCGAAATAGCCACGTCCACGCTACGATCCAGACCGTCGTAACTGACGCCGCGTAAATTTTTCAACAACGCATCTCTGTCCATAATTTGCCCCGCGTGGGTGGCTAATTCCCAGAGCAGTTCAAAATCGGCGGTAGAGAGTGAAATTTCGCAGTCAGCAAGCGTAACTACACGGTTAATGGGATCGATGGTTAACGTGCCGAAATGCAATGCCTTATAAGGAGTAAGAGGTGCTTCTTGTATACCTTTGGTCAGCGTGGTTTGCTCGTTCTGACGCAAATGTAAACGTAACCGCGCCAGCAGGACTGCGGGGGGCGTTGTTTTGAGAATATAGTCGCAGGCGCCCATTTCCAGAGCCAGAATGTGGTTCATATCACTATCGAGAGATGTCAGCAGAACTATAGGCCCGCTCCATTTAGTGCGTAAATCACGACAGACAGTCATGCCGTCCTTGCCTGGTAGCATGATATCGAGGAGCACCAAATCCGGATTTTCCCGCAGAATTGTTTCTTCTGCATGGTCGCCGCGAGGTTCAATGGTTACCTGTATATCATGTTTCGCCAAATACGCGGCAATCAGTGAACCGACTTCCGCGTCATCTTCCACAAATACGATAGTGTTCATATTATTCACGGTAGATATAAAAACGTCACAATACACCGCGTTGTTTTTACTTACTATCAATCGTTCCTAAACAAGTTTTCATCAGGTATTCTACGGATGACTTGTTATGGAAGTGTTAAGGTAAAAAGATGGGGCTGGTAATCAAAGCCGCGCTTGGTGCGCTGGTGGTGGTGTTAATTGGTGTATTAGCAAAAACGAAAAATTACTATATCGCCGGGCTGATTCCGCTTTTCCCGACCTTTGCGCTTATTGCGCATTATATTGTTGCCAGCGAACGCGGCATTGAAGCCTTACGCGCAACCATCATTTTCAGCATGTGGTCGATTATTCCCTATTTTATTTACCTGGCGTCGCTGTGGTATTTCACCGGAATAATGCGCTTGCCCGCCGCTTTTGTGGGTTCCGTTGCGTGCTGGGGGATAAGCGCATGGGTGTTGATTATATGCTGGATGAAGCTGCATTAACGCAGATGTCGACCGCCATCAAGCGGAAAACTGCGTCCGGTAACAAAGCAACTGGTGAGTAAATAATCGACCAGGTCGATCACTTCTTTCTCGCCTGGTGCGGTTTTCATCAGTGATTTATTCAGCGCCTGTTGACGATATTCAGCATCATCATGCTCATTAAACAGGATCAGCGATGGCGCGATAGAATTCACTTTCACTTCCGGTGCCAGCTTGCGGGCAAACGAGCGTGTCATATTATCCAGCGCCGCTTTGCTCGCAGCATAGGCAATATGTTTGTCGCTTCCGCGCTCCACCACATAATCGGTAAAGTGAATGATATCGCTGGCGGCGTGTCCGTGCCCACGCAGTAATCTTTCCAGAGCGTGGTTAAGAAGGTATGGGGTATTAACGTGGATTTGCATCATGCAGGCCAGCACGTCAGTCAGTGGCGTACCTGGTTTTTCAGCCATCCACGCGCTGGCGTTGTGCAAAATAGCACGCAGGCCATGGGTGCTTTTTAGTACCTCATCGGCAAACGCCATCACACCGTCGTTGGTTGAAAAATCAGCCTGAATACATTGCGCACCCGCATTAATCAGTCCATCAATGGCAGGATAGCGCGTCCGATAGCTGACAATCACCGGTTGCTTTTGATTAATGAAATGCCAGGCGAGGGCGAGGCCAATGCGACGGCCTCCGCCAGTAATTAATATTGGCAAGGGGTGGGTTTTACCCATCGTTATCTCCTTTGCTATCCAACGATGGGACGAACGTTATCCCACCAGCATCCAGGTCGCCGGAACTGCGGCAATTAACAACATGCTAATTAACACCATTTCCTGACGATTCAGTACATTATCATGTGTATGCGTTTTACGCGCGTACAGGAACACCAGAAGCCCAGGTGCATACAGAACGACGGACAACAGCAGGTGCATTGGGCCAGAGGCGTACAATAACCATAAGCCATAAATGCAGGCACCGATACCTACTGCTTTATGCAGTGGACGGGTAGCGGTTTTCAGCAGGAACGCGCCAACCAGGAAATAGGGCACCAGAATCATTTCTGAGGCGATGGTGAGCAATGTGTTGTAATCGGAACCGGTTAGCCAGATGAGTACCAGGCAAATTTGCACGCAGATGTTGGTCAGCCACAGTGAGGCAGACGGCGCAGCTTGCGCATTCTGGCGAGCAAAAATGCGCGGGAATGCTTTATGAGTGGCAGCCAGGAAGGGGACTTCTGCCGCCATAATGGTCCAGCTTAAGTACGCGCCGCAAACGGAAACGATCAGTCCGGCAGCGATGATAATCTCACCCCACGGCCCCATCATTTTCACCATCAGGCCGGCCATAGAGGGATTACGGATTTCAGCCAGTTCAGGGCGTGCTACCACCCCCAGCGAAAGCAGAGTTACCAGTAAATAAACGCCCAGCGCGGAAAGTACCGCCAGAAGTGTTGCTTTGCCGACATCATGTTTATTACGCGCTCGCGCAGAAACCACCACTGCACCTTCCACGCCAATGAATACCCACAGTGTGATCAACATTGTGTTTTTCACCTGTTCCCATACCGGTATACCAAGTGCAAGGCCAGTGAAGTCGAGTTTGAAGGTGTCCAGTTTGAACATCATCATCGCCAGAACAATAAACAGACCTAGCGGCAATAATTTTGCCAGCGTAGCCACCAGGTTAATGCTGGCAGCAGTCTGCACGCCGCGCAGGATCAAAAAGTGAACAATCCATAATAAGGCGGATGCACCGACAATCGATTGCCAGGTATTGCCATCGCCAAACAGGCGCAATTCCGGCGTATCGGTGAAGAAACTCAATGCGGAAAAGACGATCACCAGATAGGAGACGTTGGCGATAACTGCGCACAGCCAGTATCCCCATGCGGAGCAGAAACCAATCAGTTCGCCAAACCCTTCACGGGCATAGGTAAAGATACCGCCGTCAAGATCGGGACGAATACGCGTCAGGATCAGCATAGCGAAGGCCAGTAATAAAATCCCTGCGCCGGTGATACCCCAGCCGATCAATAATGCTGCCGGGCTGGCTACCGCCGCCATATTTTGCGGCAGACTGAAAACACCTGCGCCCAGCATTGAGCTTAATACCAGCGCAGTGAGCGCGCTCAGTCCCAGTTTCTTTTCCATCTGTATCCAGTGATCAAAACGTGTTTGGAAGAATAAATATTAGGACAAAACGCATAAAAATGGTGTTTGTCACTAAGGCGCGGGATTTTACGAAGAGATGTATCGTCATGCAATGGTTAGGGGAAAATTTGTGGCTAAAAATGCTAAAGGCGGCATAAAGCCGCCTTATCGTGATACTGAATAGTTATTTATACAGGTCTGCGCTGATGGTCAGGTTATTGCCACGTTCCTGCCACTGGCGGGTGATGTGGTAATACTTAGCCCCTTTCTTCGCGGCACGTTTAGCAACCTGGTAGGAGACTTCGGTCATGTTGCCGTAGTTACCTGAGAACTTAATGCTGTCGAACGGCACCATCATCGCTGCGGTCGCTTTGTTCAGTTCTTCTACTTTAGTGCCGTCAGGTAGCGTGACAGTGTAACGCCCGCCTTTTGATGACTGGGTTTCAAAGAAGCGACCGACTTCGGAACTTGGTGATGCAGTAGTGGCAACGCCTGGGATTTCAACTTTCTTCGCAGCTTCGCCACCGGCCGCCAGGGCTGCACGTCCCGCGTCGGAATCCGCCGGGATCACATCCGGGCTTTGTACTACGCGTTTCTTAGCATCTTTTTTATAGATGAAGGCCGTAATGCGCTGGTTACCGCCCTGGTTGGCATCGATTTGACGAACAATATAGAAAGAGTATGCGCCTTTTGCTTTCGCCGCTTTGGTGATGGCGTCATTAACTTCAGGTTGGCTACGGTAAAAGCCCTGGACGGTAACTGTATCAAACGGTTCGATCAGAACGGCCTGGTCTTTTGGCAGTTCCACCACACCGTTAATCACACGATTCTTTTCAGTTTCTGCTTTTTCAGCATCAGACTTATAGAGATCGGCAACTACACGCCAGTTACCGCTGTTACCGAAATCTGACGTATCGACAACATAAAAAGAGGCTGCGCCTTCTTTATCAGCGCGGCGGGATACGGCTTTGACCGCCTCGCCAATGGCATTGAAACGTCCGGTAACCACTACACGGTCAAAAGGTTTAACCGCTGCCGCTTGCTCCGGTGTCAGTTCTGTTGCTGCGTTAACGGAGAATGCCGTAGCAGAAAGCAGTGCCGACGCCAGGAGGGTGTTCTTAAGCTTCATAAAAATAATCCTTCGCCTTGCGCAAACCAGGTACTGGTATTGTTATTAACGAGAAACGTGGCTGATTATTGCATTTAAACGGTGTAACTGTCTGCGTGATTTTTCATATCAGACTTCTTGATTTGATTTTAAACCTGTTCGAATAACCATCTGTGATTAAAAAGTAACCGCAGTAACATAAAATGGCTGAAATGGCTGAATTGTATAAGTTAATTTAATGTTAACTGGCGGCTTGCGACGGGGTGATCTCATGTTTTACCTGGCTATCGAAGACAATTATCGCCCCTTATCCTGTGTTCTATGGTGTTTATCCCACTATCAAGGCTGAATCGTTAATATTTTTCGAGTTAACGCCGAGATACTGATTTTTGGCGCTAGATCACAGGCATTATTTTCAGTACGTTATAGACGTTTGTTACTAATTTATTTTAACGGAGTAACATTTAGCTCGTTCATGAGCGGCTTGTGTACTTGAAACACAGGCAAACCATCATCAATAAAACCGATGGAAGGGAATATCATGCGAATTGGCATACCAAGAGAACGGTTAACCAATGAAACCCGTGTTGCAGCAACGCCAAAAACAGTGGAACAGTTGCTGAAACTAGGTTTTACCGTCGCGGTAGAGAGCGGCGCGGGTCAACTGGCGAGTTTTGACGATAAAGCGTTTGTGCAAGCGGGCGCTGAAATAGTAGAAGGGAATAACGTCTGGCAGTCAGAGATCATTCTGAAGGTCAATGCACCGTTAGATGATGAAATTGCACTACTGAATCCAGGTACAACGCTGGTAAGTTTTATCTGGCCTGCGCAGAATCCGGAGCTAATGCAAAAACTTGCGGAACGTAACGTCACCGTGATGGCGATGGACTCCGTACCGCGTATTTCTCGCGCCCAGTCGCTGGACGCGTTAAGTTCGATGGCGAATATCGCAGGTTATCGCGCTATTGTCGAAGCAGCTCATGAGTTTGGTCGCTTTTTTACCGGACAAATCACTGCGGCAGGTAAAGTGCCGCCGGCAAAAGTCATGGTGATTGGTGCGGGTGTTGCTGGTCTGGCGGCCATTGGTGCAGCAAACAGCCTCGGCGCAATTGTGCGTGCGTTCGATACTCGTCCGGAAGTGAAAGAACAAGTTCAGAGTATGGGCGCGGAATTCCTTGAACTGGATTTTAAAGAGGAAGCAGGCAGCGGCGATGGCTATGCCAAAGTGATGTCGGAAGCGTTCATCAAAGCGGAAATGGAGCTTTTTGCTGCGCAGGCAAAAGACGTCGATATCATTGTTACCACTGCGCTTATTCCAGGCAAACCGGCACCGAAACTGATTACCCGTGAAATGGTGGACTCCATGAAGTCGGGCAGTGTGATTGTCGATCTGGCAGCACAAAACGGCGGTAACTGTGAATACACCGTGCCGGGGCAAATCTTCACCACTGAAAATGGCGTCAAAGTCATTGGTTATACCGATCTTCCGGGGCGTCTGCCGACGCAATCCTCACAGCTTTATGGCACCAACCTCGTCAATCTGCTGAAATTGTTGTGCAAAGAGAAAGACGGCAACATCACTGTTGATTTTGATGATGTGGTGATTCGCGGCGTGACCGTGATCCGTGCGGGCGAAATTACCTGGCCGGCACCGCCGATTCAGGTATCAGCTCAGCCGCAGGCGGCACAAAAAGCAGCACCGGAAGTCAAAACCGAGGAAAAATGTGCCTGTTCGCCGTGGCGTAAATACGCCTTGATGGCGCTGGCAATTATCCTTTTCGGTTGGCTGGCGAATGTTGCACCGAAAGAGTTCCTCGGACACTTCACCGTGTTCGCGCTGGCGTGCGTTGTGGGCTATTACGTGGTGTGGAATGTTTCGCACGCGCTACATACACCATTGATGTCGGTCACCAATGCGATTTCAGGGATTATTGTTGTCGGAGCACTTTTACAGATTGGCCAGGGCGGCTGGGTTAGCTTCCTTAGTTTTATCGCGGTGCTTATAGCCAGCATTAATATTTTCGGTGGCTTCACCGTGACTCAGCGTATGCTGAAAATGTTTCGCAAAAACTAAGGGGTAACATATGTCTGGAGGATTAGTTACAGCTGCATACATTGTTGCCGCGATCCTGTTTATCTTCAGTCTGGCCGGGCTTTCAAAACATGAAACGTCTCGCCGGGGTAACAACCTCGGTATCGCCGGGATGGCGATTGCTTTAATTGCAACTATCTTTGGACCGGATACTGGCAACGTTGGCTGGATCTTACTGGCAATGGTCATCGGTGGGGCGATTGGTATCCGTCTGGCGAAGAAGGTTGAAATGACCGAAATGCCGGAACTGGTGGCGATCCTGCATAGCTTCGTTGGTCTGGCGGCGGTGTTGGTTGGTTTTAACAGCTATCTGCATCACGACGCGGAAATGGCGCCGATTCTGGTGAATATTCACCTGACGGAAGTGTTCCTCGGCATCTTCATCGGTGCGGTAACCTTCACGGGGTCAGTCGTGGCGTTCGGTAAGCTGTGCGGTAAAATTTCGTCTAAACCGCTGATGCTGCCAAACCGTCACAAAATGAACCTGGCGGCACTGGTTGTTTCCTTCCTGCTGCTGATTGTGTTTGTTCGCACTGAAAGCGTTGGCCTGCAAGTTCTGGCATTGCTGATAATGACCGCCATTGCGTTGGTTTTCGGCTGGCATTTGGTGGCTTCCATCGGTGGCGCAGATATGCCCGTGGTGGTGTCGATGCTGAACTCTTATTCTGGTTGGGCAGCGGCAGCGGCGGGCTTTATGCTCAGTAATGACCTGCTGATTGTGACCGGTGCGCTGGTCGGTTCTTCGGGTGCCATCCTTTCTTACATCATGTGTAAGGCGATGAACCGTTCCTTTATCAGCGTCATTGCGGGTGGTTTCGGCACAGATGGTTCTTCCACCGGTGACGATCAGGAAGTTGGCGAGCATCGCGAAATCACTGCGGAAGAGACGGCAGAATTGCTGAAAAACTCGCACTCGGTGATCATCACCCCAGGCTACGGCATGGCGGTCGCGCAGGCGCAATATCCGGTGGCAGAAATCACCGAGAAATTGCGTGCCCGTGGTATCAATGTGCGTTTCGGTATTCACCCGGTTGCAGGTCGATTACCGGGGCATATGAACGTATTGCTGGCAGAAGCGAAAGTGCCGTATGACATCGTGCTGGAAATGGACGAGATCAACGATGACTTTGCTGATACCGATACTGTGCTGGTGATTGGCGCTAACGATACGGTTAACCCGGCGGCGCAGGATGATCCGAAGAGTCCGATTGCTGGTATGCCTGTGCTGGAAGTGTGGAAAGCACAGAACGTGATTGTCTTTAAACGCTCGATGAACACCGGCTATGCTGGCGTGCAAAACCCGCTGTTCTTCAAAGAAAATACCCACATGCTGTTTGGTGACGCCAAAGCCAGCGTGGATGCAATCCTGAAAGCCCTGTAACCCTGACGGCCTCTGCGGAGGCCGTTACTCTTTATTGAGATCGCTTAACAGGACGGCGATGCTTTGGCCTCCCGCCGTTTGTTCAAGCGCAATTTTGACAATAATCGTCAACGGCACGGAAAGCAGCATTCCCACCGGTCCTAACAACCATCCCCAAAAAATTAACGACAAAAAAACTACCAGTGTGGAAAGCCCCAGTCCGCGCCCCATGATGCGCGGCTCCAGAATATTGCCGAAGACCAGATTAATCAGCAGATATCCCGCCAGTACCAGTAACGCCTCATAGAAACCATTAAACACCAGTACCTGAGCGATAGGGGGGATAGCCGCGAGAACCGAACCAATGTTAGGGATGTAATTAAGCGCGAAGGCCAGTAATCCCCAGACAAAAGCGAAGCGAACATCGAGTGCGGCGAGCATCGCCCAGGCGACCAGACCGGTGATGATGCTGATGGCTGTTTTCAGCACCAGGTAATGCGACACACTGTCAATGGCGCGCTGGATCGCCGCCATACCTTCGACCGGGCGCGCCATCATTTGCTGGAGTTTGCCGGGAAGTTGTGGCACTTCGAGCAGCATAAACAGCACCGTCAGCAACAATAAAAATATGGATGACATGGCATTAGATAACTGTGTCAGCAAGTTGGTGAGCAACGTCATCGCCGCGTTCGGATCAATGTAATGCGCCAGTTGGTCAACCGAGACATCAATACCCGCGCGTTGTAATAAAGGCTCCAGAACTTGCAGAGGCTTTATGATTGAGCTGCGATACTGTGGCAAAGTGCGGGTCAGCTCATTAAGCGTTGAGCCGAGATAGGCCAGTAATAGCACCATCGCCATCACGATGATTATCATTAAAATCGACACAGCCAACACACGCGGCACGCGCCAACGAACCATGCGTTGTACCAGCGGATGAAGAATGACTGCGATAAATAGGGCAAGGATAAAGGGTACGATGATATCGGCGGCAAAACGGATACCGCAGAGAATAATGACCAGCATTCCCAACATAATGACTATTTTTAGACCATTGAGCGTGATGATCGGCTTTGCCATGCGTATCCCCGTTTTTTCTTCCTTCGCTAATAATATTTTCTTTTTAGCCGTGGCATTATAACGAAAATCAAACTCCTCAGGTAAAGAAATGAAAATGTTTTGAGTTAATTCTTAAGCTATGATACAAATCAGACGTGTACAACTACCGAGGACAATTATCATCCGCGATGACGAGAAGCAACACTGCGGATAATTGTAATATTATGGACAATTTGTTCAGGACGTTATTTTCTACATTTACTCATTTTCGTACCTCAACCACCATCTTGCTCGCAGGTGAGCAACACTGGCGCAACGCGCTTTAGTCCCTTCCTCTGCCAAAGCTGGCGCTCTGCGCTGGGCTGAATGCTTTTCTTTTGGTTTCGCTGAGTCGAGCGAATGTTAAAATAATTCTCTTGCAGGGGAAGGACGATGTATATTTATTGGGTTTTATTAGGTCTGGCTATTGCCACAGAAATTACCGGCACGCTGTCAATGAAATGGGCGAGCGTTAGTGAGGGAAGCGGCGGTTTTATTTTAATGCTGGTGATGATTTCGCTGTCATATATATTTCTCTCTTTTGCCGTAAAAAAAATAGCACTTGGCGTGGCTTATGCTCTGTGGGAAGGTATCGGTATTTTATTTATTACGCTATTTAGTGTTCTGTTATTTGACGAAAGCTTATCGCTGCTAAAAATTGCCGGGTTAACAACCCTGGTGCTCGGGATTGTGTTGATTAAATCTGGTACTCGCAAAGTGCGTAAACCCTCGCTGGAGGTGAATCATGGCGCAGTTTGAATGGGTTCACGCCGCCTGGCTGGCACTGGCAATCGTGCTGGAAATCATTGCTAACGTCTTTTTGAAATATTCTGACGGCTTTCGCCGCAAAGTCTATGGCTTGCTTTCGCTGGCAGCGGTGCTTGCGGCCTTTAGCTCACTCTCCCAGGCAGTAAAGGGCATAGATTTGTCGGTGGCGTATGCGTTGTGGGGCGGGTTTGGTATTGCTGCCACGTTAGCCGCTGGTTGGATCTTGTTTGGTCAACGTTTAAATCGCAAAGGCTGGGTTGGTCTGGTCTTGCTGTTGGCTGGAATGATTATGGTGAAACTCGCCTGATGACCACGCTGCCCGATAATGCGGGCAGCGTTTGAACGTTATTTCCGGGTCAGTTCTTCGAGTTTGTCGCGAAAACCGGTGACAGAAATGGCCCGGTTATCGGCGCGCCAGCGATCTTTTGCTGCAGGAGCTGAACTTTGTACCCCAATTAACTGCCAGCCGTCATCAGTATGAAGCATCAGTGGCGAACCACTGTCACCTGGTAGGGTATCGCACTGGTGCGACATTACCGAGGTTTGCGCCCAGCCGGTTATTTCGCAATTTTGATGACTGTACAACGTATCGAGATGATCTTCAGGGTATCCCGCCTGAGTCACTTTACGACCCGCAGCTTTTAATGCAGCGGTAAGCGCGGTTTTATCTCCCTCAAATAACGGCAACGGCGTAATGCCCGAAGGGGGATTGCGCAGCACAATCAAACCGAAATCCCACGGCGCGGCTGCGGGGGGAACAATCCAGCCATCCCCATCCGGCTTTAACCGCTTCCCTAGCGTCGGATCAACGCGGCCTTCGATGTCGTGGATCTCATAGCGCCAAAGACCTTTATTTGACACAAAACGCAACGCAACTGCTTTATCCGCTTTGCCCTTCGGCGGCGTTAATAAACAGTGTCCTGCCGTTAATGCCAGGTTCGGCGCAATTAGCGTCGCCGTACACAAATTGCCGCTGGCCGTTTCTAGTTGCCCAACCGCATCCCACGGCGATTGGCTCGTGTTATTTACTGATACACGATCATCATGACCAAAAAATAGGGTGCTGACCTCATTATTGGTCGATTTATGATCGTCCGGTTTATTCGCAAACACAAATGCAGATGTCAGACTAATTGCACCCAGTACTACAGCAATGGTTGTACGCATATCACACTCTGGTGAGTAATTATGATTATTAAAAGCAAACCCTCGTAAATACTATAGACGGGACGGGATGAAAGTGGGAGTAAAATCAGATAACTACGCTCAGGAAAGATAAAAACAGGTGGCAATCAGGGCGCATAAAATAAGGGTGATAAGAATGAACTCAAAGCGATAACGGCCCACCATAGTACCCTCCGCTAAAGGCGGTGTTAAACGTTATCCGTTTAACACCGTAATTTTCAGGCGCGAGGGGGCGCGCCATTATTACTGCCGAAAACTTACGCGGCTGGTTGTACAACTGGTTTTGCAGATTGCTGCTGGCTGTGTTTTTTGCTGTGCTTTTTGGCTGCCTGTGCTTTTTGCTCAGGCGCTTTCTGTTCATTTTTCGCTTTTTTATGATGCTTTTTAGCCGCCTGCGCTTTTTGGGCAGGCGCCGCTTTATGCTGTTTTTTATGATGCGTTGTTTTTGCAGCCGCTGCTTTGGTGACTGTAGCAGTCGGAGCAGGCGTGGTCGCAGTTTCTGCAGCAAATGCGACAGAAGAGAGACCCATAGTAGCGGCAACAACCAGAGCTAATACTTTTTTCATTGTCATACCCTCAATTTTGTTTTTTATGCAACCCCAGTGCGGGGCCGATGTCATGACTATATCTCTGGAAATGACAGGTTTCCGTGAGTGGTTGGTTTCGGCATGTAACGATATGTACAAAGCGGATAACGATGACGAAGGAAATAATAACGTATTGTAACGTAAGGCGAATTTCCCACCAATATCGGTAGTATTGAATAACTTAACTTTTTCACTACCTATAAATTGGTAGAATCACTGTGTATTTGCAATAAATGACACACAGCAAAATGAATCCGCTAATTTGGGTATTTATTATCCTGATGACGTTAGATGCTCTGCGAGAAATGGCAGGCGCTTCGTCTATTTTGGGGTGGTTATTAACGTTGAGTTGAGCAAGCAATAAGTCCGGACAGAAATTTAACACATCGTCCGGACTTATTTTTTCAGGCGTGCAGCCGATGATGTAAACGTGTTCCGACCAGAATAGCGACCACCAGCATCAGGGCAATAAATGCACCGACGCCGTTCCAGCCATAGTTATGCCAGAAGACGCCACCTAATGTTCCGGCAATGCTTGAACCCAGGTAGTAACAGAATAGATAAAGCGAAGAAGCCTGGCCTTTGGCGCGTTTAGCACGAGGGCCAATCCAGCTACTGGCAACAGAATGAGCGGCAAAAAATCCGCTTGAGAAAAGCATCATACCGATAAAAATGAGCCAAAGTGAGCTGAACAATGTCAGGATAAGACCCAAAAGCATAACACCTGTCGAAAATAACATCACCGGGCCACGACCGAAGCGGGTAGTCATGGTGCCTGCTTTTGGCGAACTCCAGGTGCCTGTCAAATAGACCAGCGATAATAACCCAACCACTGCCTGGCTAACATGCCATGGGGAGAGCATCAACCGATAACCGATGTAATTAAACAGCGTTACGAATGAGCCCATCAGCAAAAAACCTTCGACGAATAATAAGGGGAGTCCCCGATCGCGCCAGTGCAGACGGAAGTTAATAAACAGTGTTTTTGGGCGCAGTGAAGAAGGACGGAAATGACGTGATTCCGGGAGAATTTTCCAGAACATTAACGCCGAGGTCAGGGCGAAACAGCCGATAGCCGCCAGCGCAATTCGCCAGTTAAAGAAGTCAGTAAATACACCGCTGATTAAGCGCCCGCTCATGCCGCCAATCGAGTTGCCGCTGATATACAGTCCCATTGAAAAGGCCACAAAACTGGGGTGGATCTCTTCGCTAAGGTAGGTCATACCAACAGCAGCTACACCACTTAACGACAGGCCAATCAAGGCGCGCATAATCAAAATGCCGTGCCAGCTGGTCATCATTGTCGAAAGTAACGTACAGATGGAGGCCAACAGTAGCGCCGTCACCATCACTGGCTTGCGACCAATGGCATCGGATAGCGGGCCAGTAAACAGCAAACCGATAGCTAACATCGCCGTTGAAATGGACAGTGAAATACTACTGTTAGCAGGCGTTAAGCCAAATTCTTGCGAAAGCACCGGAAGAATAGGTTGCACGCAATAGAGAAGCGCGAAGGTTGCCAGCCCGGCAGAGAATAGCGCCAGGGTGACACGCATAAATTGCGGTGTACCGCGTTTAATGAATTCGTTTGGCTGGGAAAGGGGTTGCTCGTCAGTGTCGCTTGCCGGAGCGCCATCAACAGTTGTAGTACGACTCACTTGAAATCCTTGCTAATTATGCCCGTGATGTGGGATTAGGAATAGAGTAGGAAAATCGAATTGTTATGTCTAATATATTAATAATCTCAAATAAGATGTTTAAGATATGAATATTGAATTGCGTCACCTCCGGTACTTTGTTGCCGTTGCGGAAGAGCTGCATTTTGGACGCGCGGCTGCCCGCCTGAACATTTCGCAACCGCCGCTAAGTCAGCAGATTCAGGCTCTGGAGCAACAAATTGGCGCGCGACTGTTGGCACGAACCAACCGCAGCGTGCTGCTTACGGCAGCAGGAAAGCAGTTCCTTGCTGATAGTCGGCAAATCCTGTCTATGGTGGATGACGCAGCCGCTCGCGCTGAGCGTCTGCATCAGGGAGAAGCGGGAGAGTTACGCATTGGCTTTACCTCGTCGGCACCCTTTATTCGCGCAGTGTCTGATACCTTATCGCTATTTCGCTGTGAATTTCCTGATGTCCATTTGCAGACGCGTGAGATGAATACTCGCGAGCAAATAGACCCTCTTACCGAAGGGACGCTCGATATGGGGTTGTTACGAAACACCGTGTTGCCGGAGACGCTGGATCACGCAGTAATCGTGCATGAACCGCTTATGGCGATGATCCCGCACGATCATCCTTTGGCAAATAAACCGAATGTAACGCTGGCGGAACTGGCAAAAGAGCCGTTTGTTTTTTTTGATCCGCACGTAGGGACAGGGCTGTATGACGACATTATTGGCCTGATGCGGCGTTATAATCTGACTCCGGTCATCACCCAGGAAGTGGGCGAGGCGATGACGATCATCGGTCTGGTTTCCGCCGGTCTTGGTGTTTCGATTTTGCCCGCCTCTTTTAAACGTGTCCAACTCAATGAAATGCGCTGGTTACCTATTGCTGAAGAGGATGCGGTTTCTGAAATGTGGCTGGTTTGGCCAAAGCATCGTGAACAAAGCCCGGCAGCGCGAAACTTTCGTATTCAGCTGATGAATGCACTCCGGTGAGGGATAATTCAGCAAAAAAAACCGAAAAATGTGCTGTCAATCACATGACGAAGTAAAAATTTGACGACGCATATTGAAGTACTTCACCATAACCTACAGATTATTTCGGAGCGCGAAAATATAGGGAGTATGCGGTGGTTGCTGAAAACCAGCCTGGGCACATTGATCAAATAAAGCAGACCAACGCGGGCGCGGTTTACCGCCTGATTGATCAGCTTGGTCCAGTTTCGCGTATCGATCTTTCCCGGCTGGCGCAACTGGCGCCAGCCAGTATCACCAAAATTGTCCGTGAAATGCTCGAAGCGCACCTGGTGCAAGAGCTGGAAATTAAAGAAGCGGGGAACCGTGGTCGTCCAGCGGTGGGGCTAGTGGTTGAAACCGAAGCCTGGCACTATCTTTCTTTGCGCATTAGTCGCGGGGAGATTTTCCTTGCCCTGCGCGATCTGAGCAGCAAACTGGTGGTGGAAGAGTCGCAGGAGCTGGCGTTGAAAGATGACTCGCCACTGCTGGATCGCATCATTAATCATATTGATCAGTTTTTTATCCGCCATCAGAAAAAACTGGAGCGTCTAACTTCGATTGCCATAACCTTGCCGGGAATTATTGATACGGAAAATGGCATTGTGCATCGTATGCCGTTCTATGAGGACGTAAAAGAGATGCCGCTCGGCGAAGTACTGGAGCAGCACACCGGTGTACCGGTTTATATTCAGCATGATATTAGCGCATGGACGATGGCTGAGGCCTTGTTCGGCGCATCACGCGGAGCACGCGATGTGATTCAGGTGGTGATTGATCACAACGTGGGTGCTGGTGTGATTACCGATGGTCATTTGCTACACGCGGGAAGCAGTAGCCTTGTGGAAATTGGTCACACTCAGGTCGATCCCTACGGGAAACGCTGTTATTGCGGTAACCACGGCTGCCTGGAAACCATTGCTAGTGTTGATAGTATTCTTGAGCTTGCACAATTACGTTTGAATCAATCTATGAGTTCTATGTTACATGGGCAGCCATTAACTGTGGATTCATTGTGTCTGGCTGCGTTGCAGGGCGATCTGCTGGCAAAAGATATTATTACTGGCGTGGGGACGCACGTCGGGCGAATTCTTGCCATTATGGTGAATTTATTCAACCCACAAAAAATACTGATTGGTTCGCCGCTAAGCAAAGCTGCAGAGATCCTGTTCCCTGTAATTTCTGACAGTATCCGTCAGCAGGCGCTTCCCGCCTACAGCCAGCATATTAGCGTCGAGAGCACCCAGTTCTCTAATCAGGGGACGATGGCGGGGGCGGCGTTGGTAAAAGACGCGATGTATAACGGTTCTTTGTTGATTCGTCTGTTGCAGGGTTAACATTTTTTAACTGTTCTACCAAAATTTGCGCTATCTCAAATTGAGCCAGGAACGCATAACTTAGACTTCCAAAGTTGAATTATTTTCCTGGCTTATATTTGTGAAGCATAACGGTGGAGTTAGTGATGCTGAAGCGTTTCTTTATAACAGGTACAGACACTTCTGTGGGGAAAACAGTGGTTTCCCGCGCATTGCTACAAGCGTTAGCCTCCCAGGGAAAAACGGTTGCGGGGTATAAACCCGTGGCGAAGGGGAGCAAAGAGACACCTGATGGGCTACGTAATAAAGATGCCCTGGTGTTGCAGAGTGTTTCATCAATTGAACTGCCTTATGAAGCAGTCAATCCCATAGCGTTAAGCGAAGAAGAAAGCAGTGTGGCGCACAGTTGCCCGATCAATTACACCCTTATTTCAAATGGCCTGGCTAATCTGACTGATAAAGTCGACCATGTGGTTGTTGAAGGTACTGGTGGCTGGCGTAGCCTGATGAATGACCTGCGTCCGCTCTCTGAATGGGTGGTTCAGGAGCAGCTACCCGTGTTGATGGTGGTAGGTATTCAGGAAGGTTGTATTAACCATGCGCTTCTGACCGCACAGGCGATTGCCAACGACGGACTGCCGCTGATTGGCTGGGTGGCTAACCGTATCAACCCAGGGTTAGCACATTACGCTGAAATCATTGATGTATTGGGTAAAAAACTCCCGGCACCGCTTATTGGTGAGCTTCCTTATCTGCCTCGCGCAGAACAGCGTGAACTGGGGCAATATATCCGCTTATCCATGCTGCGTAGTGTGCTGGCGGTAGATAGAGTCACGATGTAACGTCCGCGACATTACTGACGCAATCACACAAGCAATCAATAAACCGGGGAGTAGCTGATACTCCCCGGTCATTTCACATATCATCAGTGTCGACATAATGGGCGCATGTGTAGTCGCAGCCAGTAGTGTTGCCATCCCGGTTAGCCCAAGTAAAAGCGTAATTCCTTCACTGTCAGTAAACCATAACCCCAGGCTCCGGGCATACAACATGCCAATTGCCAGTCCGATAAATAAGGTCGGCGTAAACACGCCCCCAGGCGCGCCGGAACCACTGCTGGCCAGCACGGCAACTAGCTTGCAGAGGAAGATCACGGCAATGCCCATAAACAGTGGCGGGGCTGTTAAAAAGGATTGCACCGTACTATAGCCGTTGCCCCACACGGCAGGAGTGAGCAGGGAAAGCAGACCCACGATTAACCCTCCCAATGCCAGTTGCCAGGGCGGTGCAAGTTTTAGATTAATAAAACCCTGATGACTGGCGTTCATTAGCTTTAAAAACAATGGACCGCACAAACCCATCAGCACGCCTGTACTGATAATCAGTGCATAGTCACGAGCCTGAATCATCATGGAGAGTTGCACGCTGTAGAGCAAAGCATTGCTGTGATTAAGAAGATTGCTAATAAGCAATGCCACTACGGCAGAGATTACTACTGGTGCAAGGGAGGCCAGCATCATGGTGCCAAACAATACTTCGGCAATAAATAAACTCCCGGCAAGTGGGGCGCGATAGGCTGCTGCCATCCCCGCAGCCGCGCCACAGGCAATCCACAATTTCCACTCTTCGCGTGGGGTAAAACGTTGGGCAAACCAGGATGCAGCAAGTGCCGCCAACAGGATCATCGCACCTTCACGACCAATGGCGCTGCCGCTGGTCACCACCAGCAAAGAAGCGAAGGATTTAATCAGACTGGTGGCGTAATCAAACTGCCCATCGGTTTGTAACGCCTCCATATAATCGGTAGGCGCATGGGGGCGTTGTTGAGTGAGTTTCTGCCAACCCATCAGCAACAAACCAGCCGCCAGTCCGCCGAGCGCCGGCGTTAGCAGCCGACGCCACGGAGAAAGGTTCGTTGCTGCATTGACCAGACTGCCGGAGTCATTATTGAGGAACAGCCACTCCAGTAGCAGCATCGCATGACGAAACCCTGCAACGGCAAAGGCCGCCAGAATGCCTACGACCATTGCGATAAGCAGGCGGCGGAACATGGTGCGCAGATCCGGGTAGACATGTAGATGTTGCATGAGCAGAAACGGCAAATTAAACACGGGTCTCTATTTTGCGGGAAAAGAAGCCTGGCGCAAAAGCTGTGCGTGCTTTATGTGGTATTAAGCGTGACGTTGTCACTTACCGGAGCCGAAAGGCGTGCAGTTTACGCCCTTCGGTCTTACTCAGGATTATTCAGCGAAAAAGGGGTTTTACCGCGACAGGAATCAGCAACTGTGACTGCCATTGTGTCAGCGTTAAACGAGCCAGCTCACCGAGCGTGCGATAAAAAGGGTGTTCCGCCTTCTCGATAAACACCTCAAGAAAGCGTGTTGACCACGGTAAAAGATGCCAGGCCAACAACTCTTCGCACTCGGTCTGACGACCGTTCTCTGCCAGCCATGCTGCCATCAACAGCAGCGAACCAAAATGATCTTCCGGTTCGTTTTGTTTCATTTCAAACTGAATGCCTTTTTCGCGCATCCATTGACGAAGCGCCAAAGTAGAATCGCCAAACAGCACCGATTCGCGATCCAGCCAGACAGATCCCCACGGAGGAGAGGGTAGCGCCCACGGCCCGACAAATAATCGTTGCCAGGCCTGAGTACGCGACTCTTCACATTCTTCCTTAAAAGCCGTTGCCAGCGGCGCTAATGACGTTTGTGATAAAGGCCACTGGGTGACCCAATCGTCACTGGTTAGCGCAGAAACCAGTGGAGAGGCTTCTTTACTCTCAGGAGCGTAATAAAACAGCGCGCCCAGCACGCGCGCCGCGACAGAAAAATTATCTTGTTGTGAGAAATGCGTCATTCCTATCATCCTGAAACGTGCGGTTTATCCCGCACCAATTTGTTAACCTGCGATGGTCATTCCGGGCATTATGTGCAGGCCATAAACGAGCGCACGCCCGATCATCTCACCGCAGGTGTCCCAGCTAGCGGACACTGCCTGCGCATAACAATACCACACGGCAGGCCTGATATGATGCGTAAGCATCGTATCAGGCAGTCACAGGTTTATTAATGCGATTCAGCAGGCTCATTATCATGGGTTGGCTGGGTGTGGGCAGAAACATTACCGCTGGTGGTGCGGGTGTAGAGAATTTTATGCGTGTCGTTAGCGCAATGCCCGACGACCTGTGAATCAGGCTGGTCGACCTGATCATTCGGCACAATACTTAAAGTGAAGCCACTTTCGGGTACGCCGTTATTGATAATACGCTGTGAAATATCACTTTTTATGCGCTCACATGAATCCGACGCGGCGAGCACTGTGGATGATGAGGTCAGGGTGAACAGAAGTGCGGCACTGCAGGCTATGATTTTCATCATTGGCTCCTTACATGAATATTACTAAATAAGCATAGCATTTCACGTGTAAATTACTGTATTTACTACTATGATTGAGAATCATCTCTACTGTCTGGTGATTGATGTGAATTACAAATTACTGCCATGTTTGCTTGCGATAATACTCACAGGATGTGACCGTACAGAGGTAACTCTTTCATTAACGCCAGAAATGGCCAGTTTCTCTAATGAATTTGATTTTGACCCGCTGCGTGGGCCGGTTAAAGATTTCACTCAGACGTTAATGAATGAGCAAGGGGAAGTCACGAAACGTGTTTCGGGGAATTTATCGGAAGAGGGCTGTTTTGATTCCCTCGAATTACTGGATCTGGAAAATAATACCGTGATTACCCTGGTGTTGGATGCAAATTATTATCGGGATGCACAGACGCTGGAGAAAAGAGTACGTCTACAGGGAAAATGCCAGTTAGCAGAATTACCTTCTGCCGGTGTAAGTTGGGAAACTGATGATAATGGTTTCGTGGTTAAGGCCAGCAGCAAACAGATGCAGATGGAATATCACTATGATGATCAGGGTTATCCGCTGGGGAAAACGACGAAAAGTAACGACAAAACGTTATCTGTCAGCGCCACACCATCAACGGACCCGATCAAAAAACTGGATTATACGGCAATTACTTTACTGAATAATCAACAGGTTGGTAATGTCAGACAGACTTGTGAATATGACAGCCACGCGAATCCAGTGGACTGCCAATTAATCATTGTGGATGAGGGAGTAAAACCCGCCGTCGAACGGGTTTACACCATCAAAAATACCATTGATTATTATTAATACTATTGCGCGGTCGGTTTTAGTAGAGTTTGCCCTTGCGTTTTATGTTCCGCCAGATACTGATGCTGGAATATGCACATGCGAATGGCATTACGATATTGACCGTTAATAAAGAATTCATGCATCAGTTCACCTTCGACCGTAAAACCGAGCTTACGATATATATGAATCGCTTTCTCATTCTCTTTATCAACAATCAGATAAAGCTTATAAAGATTAAGAACAGTGAAACCATAATCCATCGCTAATTTCGCGGCGCGGGTTGCCAGACCTTTACCTTGGTATTCCGGGGAGATGATTATCTGAAATTCTGCGCGGCGATGGACGTGGTTAATTTCTACCAGTTCCACCAGACCTGCCTTTTCGCCATCACATTCCACGACGAAACGACGTTCACTCTGATCGTGAATATGTTTATCGTACAGATCAGAGAGTTCAACGAAGGCTTCGTAGGGCTCCTCAAACCAGTAACGCATCACGCTGGCGTTATTGTCGAGTTGATGCACATAGCGTAAATCTTCACGCTCCAGCGGACGTAGCTTAACACTGTGGGCGCTAGTCATAACGTGTCCTTACATTCCTTATATCAATAACAGGTTAGGGGATGATTACGCGACCAGTACGACGATCCAGGCAGCGTAAAGTATTCGGCTCCCAGTAGGCATTAATGTTGGCACTCTGCTCGCATTTATCGCGGTTATCAAATGCGGCGTCGGCTTTATCCCATTCTTTCTCGGTGCGTTTGTTGATTTTTTGACGCAGATTACGCGTGTCATTCCATTGCTCTTTTTCCATTGCTGCCTGCTGGCGACTCTGTGCGCTGTCGCCAGATTCAATCACCAGTTTGTTGGTTTCTGCATGGGTAGTTGCGCTAAATGCCAGTGCGCAAGGCAGCAGAAAAGCGAGCAGGCTGAGTTTTTTGCAGAGAGTGATATTCATGATCTATTCCTTACATGAATGATTAAGGGCGATTTTACACGATCCACTGTGAACGCGAAACGTACCAGAGGATGTCTATGTTGATGATATTATGTCGTCCTATAAATATACATGATGTCAATGAGTGACAAAGATGATTAAAACAACGTTACTGTTTTTTGCTACCGCTTTGTGTGAAATCATTGGTTGTTTTTTGCCCTGGCTGTGGCTGAAACGGAATGCCAGTGTCTGGTTGTTGGTTCCGGCGGGAATTTCCCTGGCGCTTTTCGTCTGGCTGTTAACGTTGCATCCAGCAGCAAGTGGGCGAGTTTATGCAGCATATGGCGGTGTTTATGTCTGTACGGCGCTCCTGTGGCTGCGGGTTGTGGATGGAGTGAAGCTCAGTCTCTACGACTGGACGGGAGCGATAATTGCACTTTTCGGCATGTTGATTATTGTTGCTGGCTGGGGACGCGCCTGACTTATCTGATATAACTCATGTTTTGTTATCAATAATATACGCACTAGTCGATCCCCGAAAAAACAATAAAGTTTGACTGTTTTTAGAACTATTCACGGCGCAAATATGCGCCTTTTTTTGTGATCGTTCTGGCTTTTCTTGATCTTAATACTTGTATGGTAGTAGCTCAGTTGCGTAGATTTCATGCATCACGACAAGCGATGCAAGGAATAGAACATGAAGATCGTAGGGGCTGAAGTTTTTGTTACCTGTCCGGGACGTAATTTCGTCACCTTAAAAATCACCACCGAGGACGGTATTACCGGTCTTGGTGATGCCACTCTGAACGGGCGCGAACTTTCCGTTGCGTCCTATTTGCAGGATCATATCTGTCCGCAACTTATAGGCCGCGATGCCCATCGTATCGAAGATATCTGGCAGTTTTTCTATAAAGGCGCTTACTGGCGTCGCGGCCCTGTCACCATGTCGGCTATTTCCGCTGTTGATATGGCGCTGTGGGACATTAAAGCCAAAGCCGCAAACATGCCGCTTTACCAACTGTTAGGTGGGGCTTCCCGTGAAGGCGTAATGGTCTATTGTCATACCACCGGTCACAGTATTGATGAAGCACTGGATGATTACGCTCGCCATCAAGAACTGGGATTCAAAGCTATCCGCGTGCAGTGCGGTATTCCCGGTATGAAAACGACTTACGGTATGTCCAAAGGAAAAGGGCTGGCTTATGAACCTGCGACCAAAGGGCAGTGGCCAGAAGAGCAGTTGTGGTCAACGGAAAAATATCTCGACTTTATGCCAAAACTGTTCGACGCAGTGCGCAATAAGTTTGGCTTTAATGAGCATGTACTGCATGACATGCACCATCGTTTAACACCCATTGAGGCGGCACGTTTTGGCAAAAGTATTGAAGATTATCGCCTGTTCTGGATGGAAGATCCGACACCCGCAGAAAACCAGGAGTGCTTCCGCCTCATTCGCCAACATACCGTAACGCCAATTGCGGTGGGGGAAGTCTTTAACAGCATCTGGGACTGCAAACAGCTGATTGAAGAACAACTCATCGACTATATCCGTACAACGCTGACCCACGCTGGCGGCATCACAGGTATGCGCAGAATTGCCGATTTTGCTTCGCTTTACCAGGTACGTACTGGCTCACATGGTCCTTCCGATTTGTCGCCAGTCTGCATGGCTGCGGCGTTGCACTTTGACCTGTGGGTGCCGAATTTCGGCGTCCAGGAGTATATGGGCTATTCAGAACAAATGCTTGAAGTCTTCCCGCACAACTGGAGCTTCGATAACGGCTATATGCATCCTGGTGATAAGCCAGGCATTGGCATCGAATTCGATGAAAAGCTGGCGGCAAAATATCCCTACGAACCTGCCTATCTACCAGTCGCACGTCTGGAAGATGGCACGCTATGGAACTGGTAAGGAGTCATACAATAATGAAAAGTATTTTAATTGAAAAACCGAATCAACTGGCGATTATCGAACGTGAAATTCCGACCCCGGCAGTGGGTGAAGTACGAGTAAAAGTGAAACTCGCAGGAATTTGTGGATCGGATAGTCACATTTATCGCGGTCATAATCCGTTTGCGAAATATCCGCGCGTCATTGGTCACGAATTTTTTGGTGTGATTGATGCCGTAGGTGAAGGTGTGGATAACGCCAGAGTTGGCGAACGTGTTGCGGTAGATCCCGTAGTCAGCTGCGGACATTGTTATCCATGCTCAATGGGTAAACCCAACGTTTGCACAACTTTAGCTGTATTAGGTGTTCACGCTGATGGCGGTTTTAGCGAATATGCAGTCGTTCCGGCGAAGAATGCGTGGAAAATTCCCGATGGGGTGGCTGATCAGTTCGCTGTAATGATCGAACCTTTTACCATTGCGGCGAACGTTACTGGACACGGTCAGCCGACTGAAGATGACACCGTGCTGGTTTATGGTGCCGGCCCGATTGGTCTGACTATCGTTCAGGTATTGAAAGGTGTTTATAACGTTAAAAATGTGATTGTCGCCGATCGTATTGATGAACGACTGGATAAAGCGAAAGAGAGCGGGGCAGACTGGGCGATTAATAACAGCCAGACATCGCTTGGCGAAATATTCGCTGAAAAGGGCATCAAACCAACATTAATTATTGATGCTGCTTGCCATCCTTCCATTTTGAAAGAAGCGGTTATGCTGGCTTCTCCGGCGGCACGAATTGTGTTAATGGGCTTCTCCAGTGAACCGTCTGAAGTCATTCAGCAGGGAATTACCGGCAAGGAACTCTCTATTTTTTCTTCCCGGTTAAATGCCAATAAATTCCCGGTAGTTATCGACTGGTTAAGCAAAGGGTTAATTAATCCTGATAAATTAATTACCCATACATTTGATTATCTGCATGTTGCTGATGCCATTTCATTATTTGAAAAGGATCAAAAGCATTGTTGCAAAGTTTTACTCACGTTTTCTGAATAATACCAATAATAGCGAATAAGCATTACGCATCTTACCTCTTATTTAGAGATAACAATTATGACAATAGATAAACATGAAAGAAGCACTAAGGATTTAGTGAAGGCAGCGGTATCAGGATGGTTAGGTACGGCACTTGAATTTATGGATTTTCAGTTATACTCGCTCGGTGCAGCGTTAGTATTCCATGAAATATTTTTTCCGGAATCGTCAACCGCAATGGCGTTAATTCTGGCAATGGGAACTTACGGTGCTGGTTATGTTGCACGTATTGTCGGAGCATTTATTTTCGGCAAAATGGGCGACAGAATAGGGCGTAAAAAAGTGCTCTTTATTACCATCACCATGATGGGGATCTGTACTACCTTAATTGGTGTGTTGCCGACCTATGCGCAGATTGGTGTTTTTGCGCCAATCTTGCTGGTGACGTTGCGTATTATTCAGGGGCTGGGGGCAGGTGCGGAAATTTCCGGTGCCGGTACGATGCTGGCGGAATATGCGCCGAAAGGTAAGCGCGGAATTATCTCCTCATTTGTGGCTATGGGTACTAACTGCGGAACCTTGAGCGCAACGGCAATCTGGGCCTTTATGTTCTTTATTCTTAGTAAAGAAGAACTGCTGGCATGGGGATGGCGTATACCGTTCCTGGCGAGCGTTGTCGTGATGGTCTTTGCTATCTGGTTGCGAATGAACCTGAAAGAAAGCCCAGTTTTTGAGAAGGTTAACGACAGCAACCAACCTACAGCAAAACCTGCACCTGTCGGTAGCATGTTCCAGAGCAAATCCTTCTGGCTGGCAACAGGTCTGCGTTTTGGACAGGCAGGAAACTCAGGTCTGATTCAAACTTTCCTTGCTGGTTATTTAGTGCAAACTTTGCTGTTTAATAAAGCAATTCCCACAGATGCATTAATGATCAGTTCTATTATCGGTTTTATGACGATTCCTTTCCTCGGTTGGTTATCCGATAAAATTGGCCGTCGTATTCCTTATATCATTATGAATACTTCAGCTATTGTCCTGGCGTGGCCAATGCTTTCTATCATTGTAGATAAAAGCTATGCACCGGGCACCATCATGGTTGCTCTCATTGTGATTCACAACTGTGCGGTGTTGGGATTATTTGCCCTGGAAAACATTACCATGGCAGAGATGTTCGGCTGTAAAAACCGCTTTACCCGAATGGCAATATCTAAAGAAATTGGTGGTCTTGTCGCTTCAGGGTTTGGTCCTATTCTGGCCGGTATTTTCTGTAACATGACAGGATCCTGGTATCCGATTGCAATAATGATTATGGCTTATTCCGTCATCGGCTTAATTTCCGCGCTGAAAATGCCAGAAGTTAAAGACCGCGATTTGAGTGCGCTGGAAGATGCTGCAGAAGATCAACCGCGCGTTGTAAGAGCTGCGCAACCTTCAACAAGTCTGTAAATCCAGAATCCCTTCTCTTAGTGAGGAGGGATTTTTATTCATATAACAAACCATTCAGCTTGCCATATTTAAATTAAAGGAAACGTCATGGGAAATAATTTGTTATCCGCAAAAGCGACACTCCCTGTTTATGATCGTAATAACCTGACGCCAAAAATTGTTCATTTAGGGTTTGGCGCATTTCATCGCGCGCATCAGGGCGTGTATGCCGATATCCTGGCTGCCCAGCATCACAGCGATTGGGGCTACTATGAAGTGAATCTGATTGGCGGCGAACAGCAAATCGTCGATCTTAAACAGCAAGATAATCTCTATACCGTTGCGGAAATGTCGGCTGATGCGTGGACCGCTCGCGTAGTTGGCGTCGTGAAAAAGGCGCTGCACGTACAAATTGATGGCTTAGAAGCCGTGCTGGCCGCGATGTGTGAACCGCAAATCGCAATTGTCTCTCTGACAATCACCGAAAAAGGGTATTTCCACTCTCCGGCGACCGGACAGTTAATGATGGATCACCCGATGGTAGCTGCCGACTTGCAAAATCCCCACCAGCCGAAAACAGCAACAGGCGTGATTGTCGAGGCGCTGGCTCGCCGTAAAGCCGCAGGATTTCCCGCGTTTACCGTTATGTCATGCGACAACATGCCAGAAAACGGTCACGTTATGCGTGACGTTGTCACTTCATACGCCAGAGCAGTGGATGTAAAACTGGCGCAATGGATAGAGGAAAACGTGACTTTCCCATCGACAATGGTGGATCGCATTGTACCCGCAGTGACGGCGGAAACGCTGGATAAAATCGAACAACTTACCAACGTGCGCGATCCGGCAGGCGTGGCGTGTGAGCCGTTCCGTCAGTGGGTGATTGAAGATAATTTTGTTGCCGGACGCCCGGAATGGGAAAAAGCAGGCGCTGAACTGGTCAGCGATGTGCTGCCTTATGAAGAGATGAAACTGCGTATGCTCAACGGCAGCCACTCCTTCCTGGCTTATCTGGGCTATCTGGCGGGATATCAGCACATTAACGACTGTATGGAAGATGAAAATTATCGTCATGCAGCACATGCCTTGATGTTGCAGGAACAGGCGCCCACGCTGAAAGTACAGGGTGTAGATTTGCAAAATTATGCCGATCGATTGATTGAACGCTACAGCAACCCGGCTTTACGCCACCGAACCTGGCAGATTGCAATGGACGGTAGTCAGAAACTGCCACAGCGGATGTTGGATTCAATTCGCTGGCATCTGGCGCATGACAGCGCGTTCGGTCTGTTGGCGCTGGGCGTCGCTGGTTGGATGCGTTATGTTGGTGGTGTTGATGAACAGGGAAATCAGATTGAGATTAGCGATCCGTTACTAGCGGTCATTCAAAAGGCTGTGCAAAGTAGTGCCGAAGGGAAAACGCGTGTGCAGTCGTTGATGGCGATTAAGGCGATATTTGGTGATAATTTGCCGAACAATAGCTTGTTTGTTGCAAAGGTGACGGAAGCGTACTTGTCTCTATTAGCGCATGGCGCGAAAGCGACCGTGGCGAAATATATCGAGAGGTAAAAACAGCAATGCCGCCATCGGCGGCATTCACACGCTTAGTTCATGCCGAGACGAATCAGGTCCAGAGGCGCGAGTTTTTCATCACAACCTTCAACAACCACGGTTTTACCGCGACGGATTTGCTCTGCGGTCAGACCTTCAGTGTCAATCGACAGGATCTTGCCAGTGTGACCGGTGCCGCTAACCATAACACGGCTGCCAGTGGTGATTGCGTTACGGTTACGATCGTAGGTCGTCATAGGTGTTTTCTCCTTTCTGATTTACAGTCGAAGCCCACGTAACGGGCGCAATATAAATACTCCTGTCGAGTGAATATTTTTTTGTTTATGATCAAGTTCACATCTTTTTTGATGCTTGCATGAACCAGAAGAAAGGGATGGGCTCTCACCCCGGATGGGATGAGAGGAAATGAATTACTCTTCGCTAAACCAGTCGCTATTTTCCTGGCGGATCAGCTGCACGGATTCACTTATTTCCTGCAAATGCAGAGTCATTGCTTTTTCTACCGCATCACCATCATGTTTTTGTAGAGCAGTAAAAATATCCATATGTTGACGTAACAACATATCAGGTGGCGATACGTGGTCAAAGCTCATATAGCGCACGCGGTCAACAGTTGCTTTCAGGTTTTCAATGGTGTCCCACGCAAGCTGACAGTCGGCAATCTGCGTCAGAATTTGATGGAAGTTATCATCCAGCTCAAAAAAATCATCCAGTTGTTTGCGTTCAATGGCAATACGTTGTTGGTGGAGATTTTGCTCAAGCTGATAGCACTGGCTATCGGTAATCATGCTCGCCGCCCGGCGGGCGACGGCACACTCAATAGCCTGACGAATAAAACTACCGTTGCGTACCTGAGTCATGGAAATTTTATTGACGTAGCTGCCACGCTGCGGGCGAATTTGAATCAGGCCGTTTTCTGCCAGTTTTATGAAGGCTTCACGAACCGGCTGGCGTGACACATTGAAACGAACAGAAACTTCTTTTTCCGACAACGGTGTGCCCGGTGGAATTAGACAATGGACAATGTCGCGGCGAAGAATACGATAAATCTGCTGATTGACAGGTTGTGTGGGATTAAGTTGCGTTTCGACGGTCATTCGTTCTTGCTTGTGAGTGGGTTAACTCAGTGAGTCTACCACTTTTTTGTGACAAGCAATAACCCGGCGGTTAAGCCGGGTATAAAAATTAATGGCGATGGACATTCAGTCCGGCATAGCTTTGGGTAACCGGCATCATTTCCAGTGTGTTGATGTTGACGTGAGCAGGGAGTGTAGCAACCCACCAGACTGCTTCGCTGACATCTTCTGGCGTCAGCGCAACGGTGTTTTGATAGGTTTTTTCCGCTTTATCGTCGTCACCTTTAAAGCGAACATTGGAAAACTCGGTGCCACCCACCAGCCCCGGTTCGATGTCGGTGACACGTACTGCCGTACCATGCAAGTCAGTGCGCAGATTCAGGCTGAACTGACGAACAAACGCTTTTGTCGCGCCATAAACGTTACCACCAGCATACGGCCAGCTACCCGCCGTTGAGCCAATGTTAATAATATGACCATGATTACGCTCGACCATGCCAGGCAGGACAGCGCGGGTCATATACACCAGGCCTTTGTTGTTGGTATCAATCATAGTTTCCCAGTCTTCAACGCTGGCTTTATGTGCAGGTTCCATACCCAGCGCCAGTCCAGCATTGTTTACCAGAATATCGATATTACGCCACTCGGCAGGAAGCGAAGTCAGCATCTCTTCAATGGCGGCGCGGTTGCGAACGTCCAGTTGGGCGATATACAAATTATCTCCCAGTTCGTCTTTTAACTCCTGCAACCGTTCCTGGCGACGGCCAGTGGCGATAACTTTATGCCCTTGTTGAATAAAACGACGTGTAATGCATTCACCAAAACCTGCCGTTGCTCCAGTTACTAAAACGATCATCTCACTGTTCCTCAACGATTTTGTGTGTCAATAACATAGCACGTGATGCTTAAGAGCGGGTAATACTGGTTTGCAAGATTGCACTCCGTTATCAGTAAGCCTACGCTATGGAACACCTCGTTTTCAGGAGTAGAAAATGTCAACGACGAATCCTTTCCTTACGCAGAGCACTCTGCCGTATATGGCTCCTCATTTTGATCAGATTGAAAATCAACACTATCGCCCGGCATTCGATGAGGGGATGCGGCAAAAGCGGATTGAGATAGAGGCGATAGCTTTAAACCCGCAGACGCCCGATTTTACTAACACTATTCTGGCTCTCGAAAAGAGCGGGGAGTTACTCACTCGCGTTACCAGCGTCTTCTTTGCCATGACCTCGGCGCATACTAATGATGAATTACAGCGTCTCGATGAACAGTTCTCGGCGGAACTGGCGGAACTGGCTAATGATATCTACCTGAATGGCGAATTATTCGCGCGGGTAGATGCTGTCTGGCAGCGGCGTGAAACGCTGGGCCTTGATAGTGAATCTGTTCGTTTGGTTGAAGTTATTCATCAGCGTTTTGTTCTTGCCGGTGCCAAACTTGAAGATGCCGATAAAGAAAAATTAAAAGTGCTGAACACAGAAGCCGCTACCCTGACCAGTCAGTTTAACCAGCGGTTATTAGCCGCGAACAAATCCGGAGGGATGGTGGTTGACGATGTTTCGCAACTGGCAGGCATGAGTGAGCAAGAAATTGCGCTGGCGGCAGAGGCGGCTCGCGAGAAAGGTCTGGAAAACAAATGGCTCATCCCATTGCTGAATACCACGCAACAACCGGCGCTTGCGGAGCTACGCGATCGCTCTACACGTGAAAAACTGTTCACTGCGGGGTGGACACGCGCGGAAAAAAACGATGGCAATGATACTCGTTCCATCATTCAACGGCTGGTGGAGATCCGCGCCCAACAGGCCAAATTACTTGGCTTCCCTCATTATGCCGCGTGGAAAATTGCCGATCAGATGGCAAAAACACCAGAAGCAGCACTCAATTTTATGCGGGAAATTGTTCCGGCGGCGCGTCAACGTGCGAGCGATGAATTAGCGTCTATACAGGCGGTTATCGATAATCAGCAGGGTGAGTTCAGTGCCCAGCCGTGGGACTGGGCATTTTATGCTGAACAGGTGCGGCGGGAGAAATTCTGTCTTGATGAAGCGCAGCTCAAACCTTATTTCGAATTAAACACAGTGTTGAATGAAGGTGTATTCTGGACTGCGAATCAGCTCTTCGGTATTAAGTTTGTCGAACGTTTTGATATTCCTGTTTACCATCCTGATGTCCGCGTATGGGAAATTTTTGATCATAATGGCGTGGGGCTGGCGTTATTTTACGGTGATTTCTTCGCCCGTGACTCAAAAAGCGGCGGCGCATGGATGGGGAATTTTGTAGAACAATCTACGCTTAATGAAACACGCCCGGTAATCTATAACGTTTGTAATTATCAGAAACCGGCGACAGACGAACCTGCATTGTTGCTGTGGGACGATGTTATTACATTATTCCATGAGTTTGGGCATACGTTGCACGGTTTGTTTGCCTGCCAGCGTTATGCCACGCTTTCTGGCACCAATACACCACGCGATTTTGTCGAATTTCCTTCGCAAATCAACGAGCATTGGGCAATGCATCCGCAGGTATTCGCGCGCTACGCCCGGCATTATCAGAGCGGGAAAGCAATGCCGGAAGAGTTACAACAAAAAATGCGTAATGCCAGCCTGTTCAATAAAGGTTATGAGATGAGCGAATTGCTTAGCGCCGCACTTCTTGATATGCGCTGGCACTGTCTGCAAGAGCATAAAGCGATGCAGGATGTGAATGATTTCGAACTGCGGGCGCTGGTGGCGGAAAATATGAATCTTCCCGCCATACCGCCACGTTATCGCAGCAGTTATTTTGCCCACATTTTTGGTGGCGGATATGCGGCGGGATATTACGCCTATTTGTGGACGCAAATGCTGGCAGACGACGGTTATCAATGGTTTGTCGAGCAGGGCGGCTTAACGCGTGAGAATGGGCAACGTTTTCGCGAGGCGATTCTTTCCAGAGGCAACAGCGAAGATTTAGAACGTTTGTATCGTCAATGGCGCGGTAAGGCACCACAGATTGCGCCGATGTTGCAACATCGCGGACTGAACGTCTAATTTTCTGTAAATATAGCTGGTCTGGCGTAAAGCCAGGCCAGAAAGTCACTCCAGTAATTTCAAAAGCTGCGCCAGTGCAAATCGAACCGCCAATGCTAATACTGTTTCGCAATCACCATCAAAATGCATAACCGCAGTATGCGTATTTCCTTTTATATTCCATGCGAACCAGACTGTGCCTGCGGGCGTACCATCCTGCCCACCTTCAGGCCCACCGTAGCCGGTAATGGCAATACTAATATCGACATCTGCGCGCTCTTTGGCGCCAGTTGCCATTTCTGCCGCTATCTTCTCGCTCACCGCCGTATATTTCTCAAGAGATTGCTGACTGACGCCAAGGATTTTCATTTTGGCTTGATCGGTAAAAGTGACAAAGCCTGCGCCGTAAAACTTTGGTGTGTCTTCAGCAGCACACAGCGCGCAAGCCAACTTACCGCCAGTGCATGATTCGGCGGTAGTTAAGCGTAATTGATCAGCGATAAGTCTTTGGCTCAACGCGGATGTCAGGTTTTCAATAGTATCGCTATCTGCAAGTTGTACAATTTTATTGCTATTAATGTTCATCGTTGTTTGTCCACGTTATTAGCTGCAAAGGTGATTTGCCTTTTTGGTATGTTCTTTCACTATAATAAAAATCAGATTTATAAATCCGATTATTCTGGAAATACATTTAAGACTTAAACACAGCTTTCATTAATCTTTTTATTGTCTTTTTTGAGTTAAATTTGCAGCAAATTTTGTTGCTAGCTGACTGATTTTAATTGTTTTATAACAATCAGTACGATTCTTATTTGTCAATTATAAAAATAGCAACCAGACTTAATAAGTCAAACCAAACGCAATTAAGGAGTTAGTATGAAATTTCAGGCCATTGTATTAGCAGGTTTTCTTGTCATGCCTTATGCGTTGGCAGATGATCAGGGAGGTTTAAAACAGGATGCTGCGCCACCACCGCCATATGCAATAGAAGACGGCTATCGCGGAACTGATGATGCAAAAAAAATGACCGTTGATTTTGCGAAAACTATGCATGATGGTGCCTCAGTTTCATTACGTGGTAATTTGATTTCCCACAAGGGTGAAGACCGTTACGTTTTTCGTGATAAGAGCGGTGAGATTAATGTTGTTATTCCTGCTGCCGTCTTTGATGGACGACAAGTTCAGCCTGACCAGATGATCAACATTAGCGGGAGTCTGGATAAGAAAAGCACTCCAGCCGTCGTTCGGGTCACACATCTGCAGAAATAGTCACAAAAATAAATGCGTCTGATGGCCCAATCAATAGGGGCATCAGGCTTTACTGTTTATGTTATTTGCCTCTGTTTTATGGTGCAAGGAAGGGATAATTTACAGAATTAAACACTTTTTTATCTGCTTATTTTGTTTTAAATCACAATGTTATCTTTAACGTCGTCTCAGATTAGGATTTCTATTAAAATATTGACGTAATTTTTCTTTTCTCTCGGTAGAATAGCGCGCACAAGGAACTGTGAAAAAGGAGTGGCAATGATCAAGAAGACAACGGAAATCGATGCCATCTTGTTAAATCTCAATAAGGCTATCGACGCCCATTACCAATGGCTGGTGAGTATGTTTCACAGCGTGGTCGCGAGAGATGCCAGTAAGCCAGAAATTACGGATAACCATTCTTATGGACTGTGCCAGTTTGGTCGCTGGATTGATCATCTGGGGCCACTCGATAACGATGAATTACCTTACGTTCGGCTAATGGATTCTGCCCATCAACATATGCATAACTGTGGTCGGGAATTAATGTTGGCTATTGTCGAAAATCGCTGGCAGGACGCTCATTTTGATGAATTTCAGGAAGGGTTACTTTCTTTTACGGCAGCATTAACAGATTACAAAATTTATTTGCTGACGATTCGTAGCAATATGGATGTTCTGACTGGATTACCTGGTCGTCGGGTTCTTGATGAATCCTTTGATCATCAATTACGTAATGCTGAACCACTGAATCTCTATTTAATGCTGCTGGATATAGACCGATTTAAATTGGTTAATGATACCTACGGGCATTTAATCGGTGATGTGGTATTACGCACCCTGGCAACTTACTTATCTACCTGGACGCGTGATTACGAAACGGTTTATCGCTATGGTGGCGAAGAATTTATCATCATTGTCAAAGCTGCTAATGATGAAGATGCATGTCGTGCCGGAGTACGTATTTGCCAGCGAGTCGATACCCATGCAATCGCATATTCTGAAGGGCATATCAACATAACCGTGACCGCAGGTGTGAGCCGCGCATTTCCTGAAGAACCGCTGGATGTGGTCATCGGAAGAGCAGACCGGGCAATGTATGAGGGTAAGCAAACTGGAAGAAATCGCTGCATGTTTATTGACGAACAAAACGTGATTACCCGAGTTTAAGCACCGTTTAACATTCATTGAGAAAAATAATGCTACTGTGTCAATGATCCGTTACCAGTGCAGAGAAAAGCCTGTTAGCGCAAAAGTAAAAACACAAATCTATCCATGCAAGCATTCACCGCCAGTTTACTGGCGGGGGG
>NZ_AEJZ01000205.1:0-7083 GCF_000208525.1 Escherichia sp. TW14182 | reverse complement strand
GTTCCGGGCCGGTGAGCAGGAGCAGACACCGCCGGAGGGATTTGAATCCTCCGGCTCCGAGACGGTGCTCGGTACAGAAGTGAAATATGACACGCCGATCACCCGGACCATCACGTCGGCAAACATTGACCGTCTGCGCTTTACCTTCGGTGTGCAGGCACTGGTGGAAACCACCTCAAAGGGGGACCGGAATCCGTCGGAAGTCCGCCTGCTGGTTCAGATACAACGTAACGGTGGCTGGGTGACGGAAAAAGACATCACCATTAAGGGCAAAACCACCTCGCAGTATCTGGCCTCGGTGGTGGTGGATAACCTGCCGCCGCGCCCGTTTAATATCCGGATGCGCAGGATGACGCCGGACAGCACCACAGACCAGCTGCAGAACAAAACGCTCTGGTCGTCATACACCGAAATCATCGATGTGAAACAGTGCTACCCGAACACGGCACTGGTCGGCGTACAGGTGGATTCGGAGCAGTTCGGCAGCCAGCAGGTGAGCCGTAATTATCATCTGCGCGGGCGCATTCTGCAGGTGCCGTCGAACTATAACCCGCAGACGCGGCAATACAGCGGTATCTGGGACGGAACGTTTAAGCCAGCATACAGCAACAACATGGCCTGGTGTCTGTGGGATATGCTGACCCATCCGCGCTACGGCATGGGGAAACGTCTTGGTGCGGCGGATGTGGACAAATGGGCGCTGTATGTCATCGGCCAGCATTGCGATCAGTCGGTGCCGGACGGCTTTGGCGGCACGGAGCCGCGCATCACCTGTAATGCGTACCTGACCACACAGCGTAAGGCGTGGGATGTGCTCAGTGATTTCTGCTCGGCGATGCGCTGTATGCCGGTATGGAACGGGCAGACGCTGACGTTCGTGCAGGACCGACCGTCGGATAAGGTGTGGACCTATAACCGCAGTAATGTGGTGATGCCGGATGATGGTGCGCCGTTCCGCTACAGCTTCAGCGCCCTGAAGGACCGCCATAATGCCGTTGAGGTGAACTGGATTGACCCGAATAACGGCTGGGAGACGGCGACAGAGCTTGTGGAGGACACGCAGGCCATTGCCCGTTACGGTCGTAACGTCACGAAGATGGATGCCTTTGGCTGTACCAGCCGGGGGCAGGCGCACCGCGCCGGGCTGTGGCTGATTAAAACAGAACTGCTGGAAACGCAGACCGTGGATTTCAGCGTGGGTGCTGAAGGGCTTCGCCATGTACCGGGCGATGTCATTGAAATCTGCGATGATGACTATGCCGGTATCAGCACCGGTGGTCGCGTGCTGGCGGTGAACAGCCAGACCCGGACGCTGACGCTCGACCGTGAAATCACGCTGTCATCCTCCGGTACCACGCTGATAAGCCTGGTTGACGGAAGTGGTAATCCGGTCAGCGTGGAGGTTCAGTCCGTCACCGACGGACTTAAGGTGAAAGTGAACCGGGTTCCTGACGGCGTTGCAGAATACAGTGTGTGGGGGCTGAAGCTGCCGACGCTGCGCCAGCGCCTGTTCCGCTGTGTGAGTATCCGTGAGAACGATGACGGCACGTATGCCATCACTGCCGTGCAGCATGTACCGGAAAAAGAAGCCATCGTGGATAACGGGGCGCACTTTGACGGCGACCAGAGCGGCACGGTGAATGGTGTCACGCCGCCAGCGGTGCAGCACCTGACCGCCGAAGTCACCGCAGACAGCGGGGAATATCAGGTACTGGCCCGCTGGGATACGCCGAAGGTGGTGAAGGGCGTGAGTTTCATGCTTCGCCTGACCGTGGCAGCGGATGACGGCAGTGAGCGGCTGGTCAGCACAGCCCGGACGGCGGAAACCACATACCGCTTCACACAACTGGCGCTGGGGAACTACAGGCTGACAGTCCGGGCGGTAAATGCCCGGGGGCAGCAGGGCGATCCGGCATCGGTATCGTTCCGGATTGCCGCACCTGCAGTGCCGTCGCGGATTGAGCTGACGCCGGGCTATTTTCAGATAACCGCCACGCCGCATCTTGCGGTTTATGACCCGACGGTACAGTTTGAGTTCTGGTTCTCGGAAAAACGGATTGCGGATATCAGGCAGGTTGAAACCAGCGCGCGTTATCTTGGTACGGCACTGTACTGGATAGCCGCCAGTATCAATATCAAACCGGGCCATGATTATTATTTTTACGTTCGCAGTGTGAACACCGTTGGCAAATCGGCATTCGTGGAGGCTGTCGGTCAGCCGAGTGATGATGCATCAGGCTATCTGGATTTTTTCAAAGGCGAGATAGGGAAAACCCATCTGGCTCAGGAGCTGTGGACGCAGATTGATAACGGTCAGCTTGCGCCTGACCTGACTGAAATCAGGACGTCCATAACGGATGTCAGCAATGAAATAACACAGACCGTCAATAAGAAACTGGAAGACCAGAGTGCAGCGATCCAGCAGATACAGAAGGTTCAGGTTGATACAAATAATAACCTGAACAGCATGTGGGCAGTGAAGCTGCAGCAGATGCAGGACGGACGCCTTTATATTGCGGGTATCGGTGCCGGTATTGAGAACACCCCTGACGGCATGCAGAGTCAGGTGCTGCTGGCAGCAGACAGGATTGCGATGATTAATCCTGCGAATGGCAACACAAAGCCGATGTTTGTTGGTCAGGGCGATCAGATATTCATGAATGAAGTGTTCCTGAAACGCCTGACGGCCCCCACCATTACCAGCGGCGGTAATCCTCCGGCATTTTCCCTGACATCAGACGGGAGACTGACGGCGAAAAATGCGGATATCAGTGGCAGTGTGAATGCGAACTCAGGAACGCTCAACAATGTCACGATTAACCAGAACTGTACGATTAAGGGCATGCTGGAGGCGACCCAGGTCAGAGGTGACTTCGTTAAAGCTGTATCCAAATCATTCCCGAAACAGGCTGGTACGTGGGGTAACACGGAAACACCAAACGGGACGGTTACAGTCACCATCAGCGATGATCATAACTTTGACCGTCAAATCATTATTCCGCCCATTATCTTTAACGGAATAGCGTATAGCGATCCGGGAAGTGGTAATAACCCGGGAGGTACAAGATACACGGGTTATGGTTTTGAAGTTCGCAAAAACGGTGTATTAATCGCATCCAGAGAAACTAAAGGGGCCATTCCCGGTAGCTACAGTGCGGTTATTGATATGCCGAGTGGCAGGGGAAGCGTCACTCTGGAGTTTAAGGTTTTCCAGAAAGGCAATCAGGGGGCAGGCAATATCACCGACTGTACGGTGATTGTGACCAAAAAAGCCGCTTCCGGCATCAGTATTCGTTGAAATATTTATAACCCCAATAAAGGGCGTCAGGAATGACGCCTTTTTTATTGCAGAAAAGCGAGAGGTAATTATGCGTAAACTTTATGCCGCCATTTTGTCCGCAGCCATTTGTCTGGCCGTATCCGGTGCGCCTGCATGGGCGTCTGAACATCAGTCCACGCTGAGCGCGGGGTATCTTCATGCCCGGACGAACGTTCCCGGCAGTGATGATCTGAACGGGATTAACGTGAAATACCGTTATGAGTTTACGGACACACTGGGGATGGTGACGTCGTTCAGCTATGCAGGAGACAAGAATCGCCAGATTACCCGTTACAGCGATACCCGCTGGCATGAAGATTCCGTTCGTAACCGCTGGTTCAGCGTAATGGCGGGGCCGTCTGTGCGCGTGAATGAATGGTTCAGCGCGTATGCGATGGCGGGTGTGGCTTACAGCCGTGTGTCGACTTTCTCCGGGGATTATCTCCGCGTAACTGACAACAAGGGGAAAAAGCACGATGTGCTGACCGGAAGTGATGACGGTCGCCACAGCAACACGTCTCTGGCGTGGGGAGCTGGCGTGCAGTTTAACCCGACCGAATCCGTGGCCATTGATGTCGCTTATGAAGGCTCCGGCAGTGGTGACTGGCGCACTGACGGGTTCATCGTGGGTGTTGGTTATAAATTCTGATTAGCCAGGTAACACAGTGTTATGACAGCCCGCCGGTTCAGGCGGGCTTTTTTGTGGGGTGAATATGGCAGTAAAAATTTCAGGTGTACTGAAAGACGGCACAGGAAAACCGGTACAGAACTGCACAATCCAGCTGAAAGCAAAACGTAACAGTACCACGGTGGTGGTGAACACGCTGGCATCTGAAAATCCGGATGAAGCCGGGCGTTACAGTATGGACGTTGAGTACGGTCAGTACAGCGTCAGTCTGTTGGTGGAAGGATTCCCGCCGTCACATGCCGGGACCATCACAGTGTATGAAGATTCCCGACCCGGTACGCTGAATGATTTTCTCGGTGCCATGACGGAGGATGATGCCCGTCCGGAGGCACTGCGCCGTTTTGAGCTGATGGTGGAAGAGGTGGCGCGTAACGCGTCCGTGGTGGCACAGAACACGGCAGCCGCGAAGAAGTCAGCCAGTGATGCCAGCACATCAGCCCGTGAGGCGGCAACCCATGCGACTGATGCTGCAGGCTCAGCACGCGCAGCCAGCACGTCATCCGGACAGGCCGCGTCGTCGGCTCAGTCAGCGACTTCCAGCGCAGGAACGGCATCAACAAAGGCCACTGAAGCATCAAAAAGTGCTGCCGCTGCAGAGTCCTCAAAAAGCGCGGCAGCTACCAGTGCCAGTGCCGCGAAAACGTCAGAAACGAATGCTGCAGCGTCACAACAATCAGCAGCCACTTCTGCATCCACCGCGACTACGAAAGCGTCAGAAGCTGCCACCTCAGCCCGGGATGCGGCGGCTTCAAAAGAGGCGGCAAAATCATCAGAAACGAACGCATCCTCGAGCGCCAGTAGCGCAGCTTCCTCGGCAACAGCGGCAGGAAATTCCGCGAAGGCGGCAAAAACGTCAGAGACGAACGCCAGGTCTTCTGAAACGGCAGCGGGACAGAGCGCCTCGGCTGCGGCAGGCTCAAAAACAGCGGCTGCGTCGTCTGCCAGTGCAGCGTCAACAAGTGCCGGGCAGGCCTCAGCCAGTGCCACCGCCGCCGGAAAATCGGCAGAAAGCGCCGCATCGTCTGCTTCAACAGCCACAACGAAGGCTGGCGAAGCCACTGAACAGGCCAGCGCAGCAGCGAGGTCTGCTTCCGCAGCGAAGACATCCGAAACGAACGCGAAAGCGTCGGAAACCAGCGCAGAATCCTCAAAAACGGCTGCCGCATCGTCAGCCAGTTCGGCGTCGTCATCGGCATCATCTGCGTCTGCTTCAAAAGATGAGGCGACCAGACAGGCGTCAGCAGCGAAGGGTAGCGCCACGACGGCATCCACGAAGGCGACAGAGGCAGCTGGCAGTGCGACGGCAGCAGCTCAGAGCAAAAGTACGGCGGAATCTGCAGCAACGCGCGCTGAGACAGCGGCAAAACGGGCAGAGGATATTGCATCCGCCGTGGCGCTTGAGGATGCGAGCACGACGAAAAAGGGGATAGTACAGCTCAGCAGTGCGACCAACAGCACTTCCGAGTCACTGGCGGCAACGCCAAAAGCCGTTAAGGCCGCGTATGACCTGGCTAACGGGAAATACACCGCACAGGATGCAACGACAGCACAGAAAGGGATAATCCAGCTAAGCAGCGCGACCAACAGCACGTCTGAAACGCTGGCGGCAACGCCAAAGGCCGTAAAAGCAGCCAATGACAATGCTGAGAAACGTCTGCAGAAAGATCAGAACGGTGCGGATATCCCTGGCAAAGACACCTTTACGAAAAATATTGGTGCCTGCCGTGCCTTCGGTGGGTCAGTAAGCACAACAACAGGAAACTGGACGACTGCACAGTTTATCGAGTGGCTGGATTCTCAGGGAGCATTTAACCATCCATACTGGATGTGCAAGGGTTCCTGGTCTTATGGCAATAATAAAATCATTACTGATACTGGCTGCGGTAATATTCATCTCGCCGGAGCTGTCATTGAAGTAATGGGGATAAAGTCAGCGATGACGATCCGCATTACCACACCGACCACCTCCACTGGTGGTGGAACAACTAACGCCCAGTTTACCTATATTAATCACGGAACAGATTATTCACCTGGCTGGCGAAGGGACTATAACTCCAGAAATAAGCCAACGGCATCAGAGATCGGGGCGTTACCGTCAGGTGGAACAGCAGTATCATCAGTTAATCTGTCTTCAAAAGGTCGGGTAACCGCGCTGACAGACAATACGCAGGGGGCAACAGGTCTTGAGTTATACGAGGTGTATAACAACGGATATCCAACAGCGTATGGAAATATCATTCACCTGAAAGGGATGACAGCCGTTGGCGAAGGTGAGTTACTCATCGGCTGGAGTGGTACAAGCGGTGCTCATGCTCCGGCATTTATTCGTTCACGACGGGATACGACCGACGCAAACTGGTCGCCGTGGGCGCAGCTTTACACCTCGGCTCATCCTCCTGCAGAGTTTTATCCAGTCGGTGCACCAATCCCGTGGCCATCAGATACCGTTCCGTCTGGTTATGCCCTGATGCAGGGGCAGACTTTTGACAAATCTGCTTACCCGAAACTTGCAGCCGCTTATCCGTCAGGCGTGATCCCTGATATGCGTGGCTGGACGATTAAGGGCAAACCTGCCAGTGGTCGGGCCGTATTGTCTCAGGAACAGGACGGCATTAAATCGCATACCCACAGCGCCAGCGCATCCAGTACAGATTTGGGGACGAAAACCACATCGTCGTTTGATTACGGCACTAAATCCACGAATAACACTGGTGCGCATACCCATAGTTTAAGTGGCAGCACGAATGCAGCTGGTAATCACAGCCATAGAGATGGCCGTCGATTTAACCCCAGTGTTTTTAAAGATACTTATCAATATGGTTATACAAGCTCAGGTCAAAATACCTGGGGTGTACAAGGCTCAGTAGGTATATCTACGGGGTGGTTAGCGAATACCAGTACAGATGGTAATCATAGCCATTCACTGTCCGGCACAGCAGCATCTGCAGGTGCACACGCGCATACTGTCGGTATTGGTGCTCATACGCACTCCGTTGCGATTGGTTCACATGGACACACCATCACCGTTAACGCTGCTGGTAACGCGGAAAACACCGTCAAAAACATCGCATTTAAC
>NZ_AEJZ01000206.1:0-667 GCF_000208525.1 Escherichia sp. TW14182 | reverse complement strand
ACCAGGTTCTTTGGTCAGTAATGCTGCCGCCCTTGCGCCATGAATAAACAAGGCTCGCAGATATGTATCACCACGTTTGCTTATCCCCAGCAGGCGGATTTTCCCTCCTGAGCCAGTCTGTTTGGGCACCAGACCAACATAAGCCGCGAACTCTCGCCCTGATTTAAACGCTGATGCTTCCCCCATGCTGGCCACCGCTGCCGTCGCAATAAGTGGCCCAACGCCGGGAATATCCAGCAACCGCTTACAGGTTTCATTCTGTTTCGCCACGCTGGTAAGCTGTTTTTCAATATCCTCTATCAGTGAGTCCAGCTCATTCAGCCGGTTGTACTGGTTTTCCAGCACAGTAATGAGATACGGTGGCAGTCTCTCTTTCATCCGCTCCAGTGCTTCAGGGAACTCCCGCTCCATTGCTGCCCGACCTTTGTGAATTGTTTCACCAAATTCCAGGAGCGTGCCGTGCAGAGAATTAATCTGCATGGTGCGGAACTTAACCAATTGTCTGCGGGAACGGTGCAAAACCAGCACTGACTGTTGTTCTTCTGTTTTGACGGCGATTTCTTTACCTGGCTGCTGAACTGCCATCCAGATAGCCCGTGCATCCATCACGTCATTCTTATTGCCCATGACAAATGCCTTAACGAAGCGGGCCTGCAACAACCGGACT
>NZ_AEJZ01000207.1:0-667 GCF_000208525.1 Escherichia sp. TW14182 | reverse complement strand
CACCTTCGCAGGCTTACAGAACGCTCCCCTACCCAACAACACATAGTGTCGCTGCCGCAGCTTCGGTGCATGGTTTAGCCCCGTTACATCTTCCGCGCAGGCCGACTCGACCAGTGAGCTATTACGCTTTCTTTAAATGATGGCTGCTTCTAAGCCAACATCCTGGCTGTCTGGGCCTTCCCACATCGTTTCCCACTTAACCATGACTTTGGGACCTTAGCTGGCGGTCTGGGTTGTTTCCCTCTTCACGACGGACGTTAGCACCCGCCGTGTGTCTCCCGTGATAACATTCTCCGGTATTCGCAGTTTGCATCGGGTTGGTAAGTCGGGATGACCCCCTTGCCGAAACAGTGCTCTACCCCCGGAGATGAATTCACGAGGCGCTACCTAAATAGCTTTCGGGGAGAACCAGCTATCTCCCGGTTTGATTGGCCTTTCACCCCCAGCCACAAGTCATCCGCTAATTTTTCAACATTAGTCGGTTCGGTCCTCCAGTTAGTGTTACCCAACCTTCAACCTGCCCATGGCTAGATCACCGGGTTTCGGGTCTATACCCTGCAACTTAACGCCCAGTTAAGACTCGGTTTCCCTTCGGCTCCCCTATTCGGTTAACCTTGCTACAGAATATAAGTCGCTGACCCATTATACAAAAGGTACGCAGTCACCC
>NZ_AEJZ01000208.1:0-9267 GCF_000208525.1 Escherichia sp. TW14182 | reverse complement strand
TGGTCGCGGTGCGATGACCAACCACTGGGTGGATATCAAAAACGCTAACGTCGTGATGGTGATGGGCGGTAACGCTGCTGAAGCGCATCCCGTCGGTTTCCGCTGGGCGATGGAAGCGAAAAATAACAACGATGCAACCCTGATCGTTGTCGATCCCCGTTTTACGCGTACCGCTTCTGTGGCGGATATTTACGCACCTATTCGTTCCGGTACGGACATTACGTTCCTGTCTGGCGTTTTGCGCTACCTGATCGAAAACAACAAAATCAATGCCGAATACGTTAAGCATTACACCAACGCCAGCCTGCTGGTGCGTGATGATTTTGCTTTCGAAGACGGTCTGTTCAGCGGTTATGACGCTGAAAAACGCCAGTACGATAAATCGTCCTGGAACTATCAGTTCGATGAAAACGGCTATGCGAAACGCGATGACACGCTGACTCATCCGCGCTGTGTGTGGAACCTGCTAAAAGAGCACGTTTCCCGCTATACGCCGGACGTCGTGGAAAACATCTGCGGTACGCCAAAAGCCGACTTCCTGAAAGTGTGTGAAGTGCTGGCCTCCACCAGCGCACCGGATCGCACAACCACCTTCCTGTACGCGCTGGGCTGGACGCAGCACACCGTCGGTGCGCAGAACATCCGTACTATGGCGATGATCCAGTTGCTGCTCGGCAACATGGGTATGGCCGGTGGCGGCGTGAACGCACTGCGTGGTCACTCCAACATTCAGGGTCTGACCGACTTAGGTCTGCTCTCTACCAGCCTGCCGGGTTATCTGACGCTGCCGTCAGAAAAACAGGTTGATTTGCAGTCTTATCTGGAAGCGAACACGCCGAAAGCGACGCTGGCGGATCAGGTGAACTACTGGAGCAACTATCCGAAGTTCTTCGTTAGCCTGATGAAATCTTTCTACGGCGATGCCGCGCAGAAAGAGAACAACTGGGGCTACGACTGGCTGCCGAAGTGGGATCAGACCTACGACGTCATCAAGTATTTCAACATGATGGACGAAGGCAAGGTCAGCGGTTATTTCTGCCAGGGCTTTAACCCGGTTGCGTCCTTCCCGGACAAAAACAAAGTGGTGAGCTGCCTGAGCAAGCTGAAGTACATGGTGGTTATCGATCCGCTGGTGACTGAAACCTCTACTTTCTGGCAGAACCACGGCGAGTCGAACGATGTCGATCCTGCGTCTATTCAGACTGAAGTATTCCGTCTGCCTTCGACCTGCTTTGCTGAAGAAGATGGTTCTATCGCTAACTCCGGTCGCTGGTTGCAGTGGCACTGGAAAGGTCAGGACGCGCCGGGCGAAGCGCGTAACGACGGCGAAATTCTGGCGGGTATCTACCATCATCTGCGCGAGCTGTACCAGGCCGAAGGTGGTAAAGGCGTAGAACCGCTGATGAAGATGAGCTGGAACTACAAGCAACCGCACGAGCCGCAGTCTGACGAAGTGGCAAAAGAGAACAACGGCTATGCGCTGGAAGATCTCTATGATGCCAATGGCGTGCTGATTGCGAAGAAAGGTCAGTTGCTGAGTAGCTTTGCGCATCTGCGTGATGACGGTACGACTGCATCTTCTTGCTGGATCTATACCGGTAGCTGGACAGAGCAGGGCAACCAGATGGCCAACCGTGATAACTCCGACCCGTCCGGTCTGGGGAACACGCTGGGATGGGCCTGGGCGTGGCCGCTCAACCGTCGCGTGCTGTACAACCGTGCTTCAGCGGATATCAACGGTAAACCGTGGGATCCGAAACGAATGCTGATCCAGTGGAACGGCAGCAAGTGGACGGGTAACGATATTCCTGACTTCGGCAATGCCGCGCCGGGTACGCCAACCGGGCCGTTTATCATGCAGCCGGAAGGGATGGGACGCCTGTTTGCCATCAACAAAATGGCGGAAGGTCCGTTCCCGGAACACTACGAGCCAATTGAAACGCCGCTGGGAACTAACCCGCTGCATCCGAACGTGGTGTCTAACCCGGTGGTTCGTCTGTATGAACAAGACGCGCTGCGGATGGGTAAAAAAGAGCAGTTCCCGTATGTGGGTACGACCTATCGTCTGACCGAGCACTTCCACACCTGGACCAAGCACGCATTGCTCAATGCAATCGCCCAGCCGGAACAGTTTGTGGAGATTAGCGAAACGCTGGCGGCGGCGAAAGGCATTGCCAATGGTGACCGTGTCACTGTCTCCAGCAAGCGTGGCTTTATCCGCGCGGTGGCTGTGGTAACGCGCCGTCTGAAACCGCTGAATGTAAACGGTCAGCAGGTTGAAACGGTGGGTATTCCAATCCACTGGGGCTTTGAGGGTGTCGCGCGTAAAGGTTATATCGCTAACACTCTGACGCCAAATGTCGGTGATGCAAACTCGCAAACGCCGGAATATAAAGCGTTCTTAGTAAACATCGAGAAGGCGTAAGGGGGCGAACAGATGGCTATGGAAACGCAGGACATTATCAAAAGGTCCGCAACTAACTCCATCACGCCGCCTTCTCAGGTGCGTGATTACAAAGCAGAAGTCGCGAAACTTATCGACGTTTCCACCTGTATCGGCTGTAAAGCCTGTCAGGTGGCGTGTTCGGAGTGGAACGACATCCGTGATGAAGTGGGGCACTGCGTCGGGGTTTATGATAACCCCGCCGATCTGAGCGCCAAGTCCTGGACGGTGATGCGCTTTAGCGAAACCGAACAGAACGGCAAGCTGGAGTGGCTGATCCGTAAAGATGGCTGTATGCACTGTGAAGATCCGGGCTGCCTGAAGGCGTGCCCGTCTGCTGGTGCAATCATTCAGTACGCTAACGGGATTGTCGATTTCCAGTCGGAAAACTGCATCGGCTGTGGTTACTGCATTGCCGGGTGTCCGTTTAATATTCCGCGCCTCAACAAAGAGGATAACCGGGTATATAAATGCACGCTCTGCGTCGATCGCGTCAGCGTCGGCCAGGAACCGGCTTGTGTGAAAACCTGTCCGACCGGGGCTATCCACTTCGGCACCAAGAAAGAGATGCTGGAGCTGGCGGAACAGCGCGTGGCGAAACTGAAAGCGCGTGGTTACGAACATGCTGGCGTCTACAACCCGGAAGGTGTCGGTGGTACTCACGTTATGTACGTGCTGCATCACGCCGATCAGCCAGAGCTGTATCACGGTCTGCCGAAAGATCCGAAGATCGATACCTCGGTGAACTTGTGGAAAGGCGCGTTGAAACCGCTGGCAGCGGCTGGCTTTATCGCCACTTTTGCCGGGTTGATTTTCCACTACATCGGTATTGGCCCGAATAAGGAAGTGGACGATGACGAGGAGGAGCATCATGAGTAAGTCGAAAATGATTGTGCGCACCAAATTTATTGATCGCGCCTGTCACTGGACCGTGGTGATTTGCTTCTTCCTGGTGGCGCTGTCCGGGATTTCGTTCTTCTTCCCGACGCTGCAATGGCTGACGCAAACCTTCGGTACGCCGCAGATGGGACGCATTTTGCACCCGTTCTTCGGCATTGCGATTTTCGTTGCGCTGATGTTTATGTTCTTCCGCTTTGTGCATCACAACATCCCGGATAAGAAAGATATTCCGTGGCTGTTGAACATTGTCGAAGTATTGAAAGGCAATGAGCACAAAGTGGCGGATGTTGGTAAGTACAACGCCGGACAGAAGATGATGTTCTGGTCAATCATGAGCATGATTTTCGTGCTGCTGGTGACCGGGGTGATCATCTGGCGTCCGTACTTTGCGCAGTACTTCCCGATGCAGGTTGTCCGTTATAGCCTGCTGATCCACGCGGCAGCGGGTATCATCCTGATCCACGCCATCCTGATCCATATGTATATGGCATTCTGGGTGAAAGGGTCGATTAAAGGGATGATCGAAGGGAAGGTGAGCCGTCGCTGGGCGAAGAAACACCATCCGCGCTGGTATCGTGAAATCGAGAAGGCAGAAGCAAAAAAAGAGAGTGAAGAAGGGATATAATCTCTTTTGAACTTTAAGCTGAAAATGGCGCTGTAAAAGGCGCCATTTTTTTATTGCGTAACCAGACGGCGTAGTCGCGACACATCCACCGTTTTTTCAGCCTCTGCCAGACTCCACGCGTTTTGCAGATTCAACCACATTTGCGGCGAACTGCCGATCACCACGGAAAGTTTAATCGCCATTTCTGGCGTCAAAGCCGCTTTTCCGGTCAGCAATCGGCTTGCCGTTGAGGGCGCAATTTCCATTGCTCTGGCAAATTCGCGCAGGCTGACGTTCAGCTCGTCCAGTGATTCCTGAATGATGTCCCCCGGACGGGGATGATTGGCCATTTTCATCAGTGATAGTCCTCGTAATCCAGTATGTATGCATCGCCATTGACGAACTCAAACGTTATCCGCCAGTTGCCCGAGACAGAGATTGCCCAAATTCCATCGCGATCGCCGCTTAACGGGTGTAGTCGGTAACCTGGCATATCGATATCAGCAAGACAGCTTGCTGCATCAATTACAGCGAGTCGGTGGCGTAATCTTTTGACTTGCGTCGGTATAACGCCGGAGGTTTTGCCAAGAAGAAACAAGTCACGCAATCCCTTGTGTCTGAAATTCATTATCATCTCTTCATCCTTGTTCCTTCGAAAGGAACACTATCACTATTGTTCCGTGCAGCGCAACAAATTTCGCTACGTTTTCGCGAATTGTGAGGGGAAAGATGAGGGAGGAAAAGAAGAAGAGTTAAATAGCGGAAAGCGTCTCGCAAAACAGGCTGCGACACCAGGACTGGCAGTCGCAGCAATGGTCTCTTAGCGGCGGAAATCAATCACCATACGGCCACGGATTTTGCCTTCTTCCATCTCGGTAAAGATGGTGTTGATGTCCGCTAACGGACGCAGGGCGACTTTCGGCACCACTTTGCCTTCGGCGGCAAACTGGAAGGCTTCAGTTAAATCCTGGCGCGTGCCGACCAGCGAACCGACCACTTCAATACCATCCAGCACAAGACGTGGGATATCCAGGCTCATAGACTCCGGCGGCAGACCGACAGCCACAACACGACCGCCTGCACGGACAGCATCAACTGCCGAGTTAAACGCAGCTTTAGCTACTGCTGTTACCACCGCAGCGTGAGCGCCACCGGTTTTCTCCTGCACAATTTTGGCGGCGTCTTCGGTGCGTGAGTTAATCGCTAAATCTGCCCCCATTTCAGTCGCCAGTTTTAACTGCTCATCATTGACATCAATGGCGATCACTTTGGCGTTAAAGACATTCTTCGCGTATTGCAGGGCGAGGTTACCCAGACCGCCAAGACCGTAGATAGCAATCCACTGACCGGGACGAATTTTTGACAGTTTAACCGCTTTGTAGGTGGTGACCCCCGCACAGGTAATGCTGCTGGCCGCCGCCGAATCCAGGCCATCTGGCACTTTTACCGCGTAATCGGCGACCACGATGCACTCTTCCGCCATCCCGCCATCAACGCTGTATCCGGCATTTTTAACTGAACGGCAGAGCGTTTCGTTACCACTGTTACAGTATTCGCAATGACCGCATCCTTCGTAAAACCACGCTACGCTGGCACGATCGCCTGGTTTTAATGAGGTGACACCTGGGCCAACTTCTGCTACCACACCGATGCCTTCATGGCCCAGAATTACGCCGGTTTTGTCACCAAAATCGCCATTCTTAACATGAAGATCGGTATGACATACACCACAACACTCCATTTTCAGCAGGGCTTCGCCATGTTTCAGTGAGCGCAGTGTTTTATCCGTAACGTCAACATGATGATCCTTCGTAACAACTGCAGCCTTCATAGTTCCTCCTTTTCGGATGATGTTCTGCATAGCAGGTGAGGCAAATGAGATTTATTCGCCACTACCCAGTATGGATGAGATCTGAAAAAGGGAGAGGAAAATTGCCCGGTAGCCTTCACTACCGGGCGCAGGCTTAGATGGAGGTACGGCGGTAGTCGCGGTATTCGGCTTGCCAGAAATTATCGTCAATGGCTTGTTGCAAAGCTTCGGCAGACGTTTTCACCGCCACGCCTTGCTGCTGCGCCATTTTGCCAACCGCAAACGCAATTGCGCGGGAGACTTTCTGAATATCTTTTAGTTCCGGTAGTACCAGACCTTCGCCGTTCAGGACCAGCGGCGAATACTGAGCAAGCGTTTCACTTGCCGACATCAGCATCTCATCGGTGATACGTGACGCGCCGGAAGCAATAACACCCAGCCCAATGCCCGGGAAAATAAAGGCGTTGTTACACTGGGCGATAGGGTAGATTTTATCTTTCCATACCACTGGATTAAACGGGCTGCCAGTGGCGACCAGCGCGTTACCTTCGGTCCAGGCGATAATGTCCTGCGGTGTGGCTTCCACGCGTGACGTCGGGTTAGACAGCGGCATCACGATCGGACGCGGACAGTGTTTATGCATCTCACGGATGATCTCTTCCGTAAACAGCCCGGTCTGTCCTGAGACGCCAATCAGAATATCTGGTTTTACATTGCGCACCACATCCAGCAGTGACAGCACATCGCTGTCGGTATCCCAGTCACTAAGATTTTCGCGTTTCTGCACCAGTTTGGTCTGGAAAGGCAGTAGGTTTGGCATCTTGTCGGTGAGCAGACCAAAGCGATCGACCATAAACACTTTCTGTCGCGCCGCTTCTTCGCTTAATCCTTCGCGCTGGGTCTGGGCGATAATCATTTCGGCAATGCCGCATCCCGCTGAACCGGCGCCGAGGAAGACAATCTTTTTCTCGCTTAACTGACCACCTGCTGCGCGGCTGGCTGCGATCAGTGTGCCGACCGTTACCGCTGCGGTGCCCTGAATGTCATCGTTAAAAGAACAAATTTCATGGCGATAGCGGTTAAGCAACGGCATCGCATTTTTTTGTGCAAAGTCTTCAAACTGCAGCAACACGTTCGGCCAGCGTTGCTTCACTGCCTGGATAAATTCGTCAACGAATTCATAGTATTCATCGTCAGTGATGCGCGGATTACGCCAGCCCATATACAACGGGTCGTTAAGCAGTTGCTGGTTGTTGGTGCCGACGTCTAGCACCACCGGAAGGGTATACGCCGGGCTGATGCCGCCACAGGCGGTATAGAGCGACAGTTTACCGATCGGAATACCCATCCCGCCGATGCCCTGGTCACCAAGACCCAGGATACGTTCGCCATCCGTCACCACAATCACTTTAATATTATGGTTCGGCACGTTTTGCAGAATATCGTCCATATTGTGCCGGTTCTGGTAAGAGATAAACACGCCGCGTGAACGGCGGTAGATCTCAGAAAAACGCTCACAGGCTGCGCCGACGGTTGGGGTATAAATAACAGGCATCATCTCATCAAGATGATTGTTTACCAGACGGTAGAAGAGGGTTTCGTTAGTGTCCTGGATGTTACGCAGGTAGATGTGTTTGTCGATTTCGGTTTTGAATCCCTGATACTGGATCCATGCTCGTTCCGCTTGTTCTTCGATGGTTTCGACCACCTCCGGCAGTAACCCCAGCAGGTTGAAGTTACGGCGTTCTTCCATGCTGAAGGCGCTGCCTTTATTCAACAACGGAAATTCCAGCAGTACAGGGCCAGCGTAAGGAATATAAAGCGAACGCTGTTTTTTTGTTTTTGGTTCCATGTCACTCACTCTTTTTTGAATATCCATCCCTGGGGTGCTTTTATCGTCTTTGCTTTACCGCCAGGGCGTCGCCCCCAAGTATAAAGCAGATAAAAACAAAAACACCATTGCGCAGGCAATGGTGTTTAATCGTCATTGAGGACTGATTGTTAAGGATTACTTTTCAGCGGGGCATTTTCTGCCGGTTGGGTTATTTACCACGCTGGATTTGTCACCTTCGGTAACTATTTTGCGCTGGTTAGAAATTTTATGATCCAGTCCAAGAATATGACGTGCCTGACGGTTCGATTTCATTTGTACTCCTCAATCCTGTTGCTAGTTTTAAGGACAACATCGCCGTAGCGAAGAAACACGTGCTAAACCCCTAAATTAGGTTGCCGATCAAGCATAGCAGCTTAAAGCATAGGGTGCTGGCCACTGACCACATAATTGATCGTTTGCTGGTAGATATCACTGAGGATGTCGTTATCAGAAGCTTCCACCCATTTGGTCAGCTCCATGAGAATGTCATCTTCAGTGACAACACCGTGCTCTGCCCGAAGGCCTTGCTCAATGGCATTAACCAGAGCGGGTTCTGCTGTTGAATTTTCTGCCTGATAATAAGTAAACATAGTGATTCTCCGTGTCTGTGTATTTATGGTGTCTGCTACGGATCGCAGATTTATAAAGCACATTCAGCATGGCAAATATTTGCCGCTTCGTTGTTAAGATTAGTCCTGGTTGATGTGTTTTATATTTTAACTGCATGATATTCATGACTATTGTTATTGGCATTCGTTGCTTGATATTGCTGCAATATCTTTTAAACCATATATTCCCCGCCTTCTGTTGTGGTAATTTTATTTAAGTTCGGAGGTAATATTTTCGCCGGATTTTATTCGGAATATCCTGCTTATCCTCGTGCTGTTTCTCACGTAGTCTATAATTTCCTTTTTAAGCCCACAGGAGAGCAACAATGACAATCCATAAGAAAGGTCAGGCACACTGGGAAGGCGATATCAAACGCGGGAAGGGAACAGTATCCACCGAGAGCGGCGTGCTGAACCAACAGCCGTATGGGTTTAACACGCGTTTTGAAGGCGAAAAAGGAACCAACCCTGAAGAATTGATTGGCGCTGCACATGCCGCTTGTTTCTCGATGGCGCTTTCATTAATGCTGGGGGAAGCGGGATTCACGCCAACATCGATTGATACCACTGCCGATGTATCGCTGGATAAAGTCGATGCTGGTTTCGCGATTACCAAAATCGCACTGAAGAGTGAAGTTGCCGTACCGGGTATTGATGCCTCAACCTTTGACGGCATTATTCAGAAAGCAAAAGCCGGATGCCCGGTTTCTCAGGTACTGAAAGCGGAAATTACGCTGGATTACCAGTTGAAAGCATAAGTACTCGCCGGATGATGTTGTCATCCGGCAAGCATTTACACCAATATTTTCTGATTATCTCAATGAAATCTCGCATTTAAACGGCATCGTCATTCTTTTCGTTATTCCCGCCTGTTCCCGAACAATCATTATTGCATCAGGTTGTAAACTCCTATTTCGTTCAGAATAACAGTAAAACTCTGTTTATTTATGTTCTCTGTTTGATGGTGAGAAACATTTATGGCATTGTAAGATTCAGTTGATTTAATTAATTTGAATTAGTTAAATTTAA
>NZ_AEJZ01000209.1:0-1556 GCF_000208525.1 Escherichia sp. TW14182 | reverse complement strand
ATCAGATACATCACAAAGAGGAAAATTGGCAGACCGAGGAATCGGTTGAGCACGATTTTATCTACTGCCGTGGTGAAACGGCTGGGTTCTGCCGTCAGGGTATTGCTCACCACATCGCAGATGGCAGCAATACACTGGTAACGCGCATCGGCAATGTGCAGCGCCGGATCGTCCATCTCATTACGCAGACGGGCGAGGGCCGCATCCAGATGCTGCGACGCTTCACCGGCGTAGGCGCGGCTGTAGATATCGCCTTCCAGCATTTGCAGACCCAGCCAGCGGCGATGTTTCAGCGGGATGTCTGACGGCATCACTTTCGCCAGCGCATCGGCTTCATTGATTAGCGGCTGTGCGTAATGCACCAGTTCTACATTCTCGTTGGCTTTATAGCGGTCAATTGCCAGTTTCAGGGCTTCAATACCGCGACCACGCGTGGAAACCAGCGGGATCACCGGGCAGCCAAGACGTGCCGACAGCGCATCAATTTCAATGCGAATATTTTGCTTCTCGGCAATGTCGAGCATGTTCAGCGCCACGATGCAGGGAATGCCGAGCTCCAGCAGTTGCAGCGTCAGGTACAGGTTACGCTCAAGGTTAGACGCATCCACCACGTTAATCAGCAGATCGGCGTCGCCACTCAAAATGTAGTGACAGGCGATTTGCTCATCAAGCGAAGTTTGCGATGAGATGGTGGTCAGAGAATAGGTGCCGGGCAGGTCAACCAGGGTGACCTGATGATCGGTGGTGGAGAACTGACCCTCTTTACGTTCGACGGTAACGCCAGCCCAGTTTCCTACACGCTGACGTGCGCCGGTGAGCTGGTTAAATAAGGTTGTCTTGCCAGAATTTGGATTACCAATTAAGCCAATGGTTAATTTTTTCATTGTTATTCTCACCGTATTAACAGGAAACCGCTTCCACTTCTAATAAGGCCAGATCTTTTTTGCGTAATACCAGGCTCACACGGCGAGTTTCGATATGAATGGGATCACCGAGTGGAGCGACGCGCACCACATTAAAAGAGGAGCCAGGTAACATGCCAAGAGAAAGCAGCTTCTGACGATATGCCGGGCTGATTTCACGGGAAAAGCCAGTGATTTTCCACGCAGTATCTGGAGTGTATTGCATAGGTGCCTACTTGTTTCTCATTAACTGGATAACTACCTCATGGGGCGTTTGACAGCGACATGAGACCAGATGATTTGCCAACGAAGGAGAGATTAAATAATCAACAGTACAATGATAATGAGAATGGTTTCTATCAGCAATACTTAAAATGTGTGCGAATGTTGGTTTAGATAATAATCTGACTCAATGTTGATATGGCTCAAGGTTATATCTGGGGCAAAATAAAATTCGAGTGACGAATTATTAGGGCGGCTTGATGTTTAATTAAGGTTTTAATTGTTAATGATGTGATAAATATTAGCGGAATATATTGTGGTTTTGGCTGTGGAATAAAAATACCGGAGCCAGGCAAGTGCACGGACGGTCCCCTCGCCCCATCGGGGAGAGGGCTAGGGAGAGGGGGGAAAGTTGTGCCTGTTTTGACCCGT
>NZ_AEJZ01000210.1:0-5740 GCF_000208525.1 Escherichia sp. TW14182 | reverse complement strand
AATGGGGGGGATGTGTTCATTACATTTTCTGCGTCAGCCTTTGCGCTCAGGGCGGGGTTTCTGCTCTCGCTGCCCTGACTGTTAACAATGCTGAACCCGCGCGTGGCAAGGTCTTCGACGGCTTTGCGGTATATGGAGTAGTTAACGCAATACAGCTCCAGATTGCTCCAGTCGGCGGGGGTAAGGTCTTCCCGTCCGGAAAGCTGGCGCGATTTTTCCTTCCACTGCCTGACCGCGATTTCATCCAGGTAAGCGGGGGCTTTTGGTGGTCTTGCCATGTTCTTTTTTCGCCCAATTATTTTCAAAAAAATTCCCGTGCACAAAAATTTGAGGAGGCGGTCGGTGTCCGGCAGGGACGGTTTCGTCCTGAAAACCTCCCCCACCCCCTCTGACGGCCTCACCAGCGATTGCGAAAACATTCCATGACCTCGCGGTCACGGTCGGTTAATCGCTTCGCTGTGGTGCGTTCTGTGCGCCCTGTCCTGTTGGCTTTGTGCCCTGTCTCCTGTGCCTTCCATGTGTCACGCTGCCTTATCAGTCCACGTATCAGCCTGTTTTGCTCCTGTTCAGTCATCATCGCCATACATCCAGTCGTTACGATGTGCCGCCCGTTCTTCCTGCTCGCGATACATGCCCGCCTTACGGTTCGCTTTCGTGGCTGGATCTTCCCGTGTCGTCTTACGGTTGTGGCACGTCTGGCACAATGCCTGGTGATTCCACTCAGGCCAGAAGAGAACATCACCGCCGCCATTGATGGGAATGATGTGATCCACCACAAGAGCTGGCGTATAAATACCTTTAGCCAGACAACGCACGCATAACGGGTTTTTGCTCAGATACAGGGCGCGGTATTTGTCCCACTGTCGGGAATACCCACGCGCGCGGCGGTGTCCCCGTCTGGCATCCTCTGCACGCCATGCAGCCCGCCTGTGCTCTTCACACTTGCCGGACTTCACACGCTTATTACAGCCCGGTTCAGTACAACGCCTTAATGGTTGCCACGGCATCAATACACCCCCACATCACGATAAACTGACCAGAGCGCAGAAATAGCCATAGGCAGTTCCGACTGCTCCACAGGTGAAACCGCTTCCCTGTTCTCATACAGAAAAGCGATGTACATCAGGCAACCAACACGCATTGCCGGGGTAAATTCCAGACCGTCTTCAAAACGTTTCCCGATGTGCTTCTGGCAGGCTTCCAGCGCCGCATCGGTATACATTTTCAGAAGTTCGCCTTCTCCGGAAAAGTCATCAAGGCGAAGATGTGCCCTGACTTCATCAGGTGTAATTTTTTCTTCACTCATCTTTTTCACCTTTAATTTCCACCGTCTGCTTCCATGCCTGGCTGAATTCGTCGCCACCTTCACGCGGCGGCATCCCCTCACGTTCGCGGGCTTCGTTCGGATTCATGATCCCGTTCTTAATCCCTTTCTCATACGTGGCGTAACGTTCGGTAGGGGTGGCGCGTAATAAATCGGCTGAATCAAACTCAACCAGATAACGGGTACCAGGTACGGGAGAAGCCACCAGCAAAGCGGCCTTGATTTGCTGTTCGAAGTTCGCCAGCCACGGGCGCATTGTCATGGTCAGAAACGCGCGGCTTGCCTCACTGAAATTGCTGTAGGTGCTGTTGCTGTATTCCTGCAGAAAAATAGGCGACACGTTGAACATCCGGGCGATGTCTTCAATGGAGAAGCGACGGGAGGCCAGCCATTCCGCATCCTGGTTACTCATTCCCAGTTGCTTGTAATCCATGCCCCCTTCAAGGATTGGCGTTTTTCCGGCATTTTTCGCCCCCTTGTAGCGTTCCAGGGCGTCTAATGCCTGTTTACCTTTCACACCGTCCAGCCATTCGCCTGACGTGATAATCCCTGCCGCCATCATGCCATCTTTCATAATGCTGGCTCCGTGACGCTGTTGAGCAAGGCCAAGCCCCAGCGCCTCACGGCAAATAGTGACGGGGGAGCGCCCCAGAAAGCCATCATCCGAGGCATAGCGGAGATGCAGAACTTCTTCCTGTAAATACGTGCGCACCGTTCCTGTACAGGGTTCGGTGATGGTATAGCGGTATTTGTGTGCGCCTGTGCGTTCCGGTACAACACACCCCGGCGCATAAGGATGAAGTGATTTTGGCTGCCCGTCCTGCCCCCACTCAATAACCGCATAGGCGTTACCGTTCAGCAGACAGTGACGCATCATTGTGCGTTTAAACTGGTAAGGTGTCTGGCACGAATTAGGCTGCTCATTCAGCAGAATATCTACCGGATGACTGTCCAGCCATTCCCGCGCCTCCCTGCCCTTGTCATTACGTACCAGATACAGATAACACGGCATCGTGGCCACCGCCTCAGCGATGACAGAAACCGCGTTCATCACAGCAGGCAATGATTCAGCCGTCCCGGCAGAAACATATTCTCCGGATCCGGTATTCGGTACGCCGGACAGCGCCAGAAAATCATCAATGGACAGGTTACGCAGATCGCTTTTTTTACGACTAAAAGGCCACCACATATCACAACCCCGCCAGTTCAGCCCAGCGATGACGATTATTTCCTGCCGGGCGTAATTCAGGGTGCTGTGCAAACAACGAACGGTGGGCAATCTCCACGCCGGATTCGGGATAAGCAGGCATTGACGTTATCGTGATTTCACGGAGTTCTGCGGCGGTAACAGTGCGCAGATACGGTTTTTGCGCGATATTCCATTCTTCGCATAATGCGCGAAAGCCAAAGCTCATTCCTGTAATGTCGCCTCGCTCCACCAGCGTAAGCACATCTTTTCCAAGCTGGGTATCAGGCGGTGTCAGTTCAAAACGTAGCCCGGTGTTGTCCTCAGTCAGTACCAGTGTTCCGGATTTGGTGCGCCCCAGCAGTCGGGTATAGTCATGCTCATACAGGCAGCGCACATCATTACCCGCCGCCAGATAGTCAGCAAAAGCCCCCGGCGTGAACTGTTCGCGGAATTCGTCCCAGATAATTTCTGAAAGGCTGTTCCAGCGAACGGCATAACCCACCAGTTTTTTATCGCTGGCGGTCAGTTCAGATGTACGGATTTCAAAATCGGTATTTTTCATCGGTGTACTCCATAAAGCTGAAAAAGGAGGCCGAAGCCCCCTTTGCTCATTACTTGCCAGCCTGAATTTCCAGAATCTTGATGGCGTTCGAATCCACCACACCACCGCCCAGATATTTCTGGGTATAGATGTTAATGAATCCGGGTTCGCTGAAATCCGGACGGGTACGCGTACCGGTTTCATGGTCAACGATGAAATAACCGCGCTTAAAGTCACCTACTGCAATCACACCGTCCGGCATAAATTCCAGATATTCAACCGGAAGCCCCAGCAGAGAATCAGGATCACCAGCCTGTAAACGATCGCGCCAGATGTAATCACCAGTGGCATTTTTCAGTTTTTGTGCGGAGGCGGCTGTATTTGAGTTCATCACCCATACAGCTTTTTTGCGGTACTTATTGCGTAGCGTAAATTTCAGGTCAATCAGCATGTCGGCGCTGAGGCTGCCAGTCACTTTTTTCGTCTGGAGCGTACCGAAAGGACGGGTTTTGTCATTATCTGCAGTGCGCGGGAAAGCCAGGAAACCTTTAGCTTTTTTCTCGCCGTCACCGGAAACCAGATCCGTTTCTTCGGTATCAACGAAAGTGTCGCCAATTTCAGAGGATAACCAGCCCATAATATCGACTTCGGAAAAATCGATAATTTCCTGAGTGGTTTTCGGGTAAGCGTAGATCGGATACAGGCGGATACTGACTTCATTCAGTTTTGGTGTTGCCGTCTGGTTACGTGTAGTGCCTTCTTCACCGTGTTCAACGACCGCGCCCCCGGCAGAAACCAGTTGCTTAAATTCATTGCTGTGAATGGTTTTAACGGTACAGATTTTACGCATCACCGATTCATCAGAAAGCTGACGCATAATTTCTCTGTTCAGTTCCGGGATAACCGTATAACCACCATCAGCCGGGACACTGCCGGACAGGTTGCGGGTTTCCCCGGTCAGAATGTAAGAGCGCAGTTCATCTTTGGTGATTTTCTCTTCGACGGAAACACCAGGCTGGTTACGTTCTTCATCCGCAACAGCTTCAAGACGGGAGATTTCTGTGTCGAGGGAATCGGCTTTTGCACGCAGTTCATCAAACTGTTTGCCCTCGTCATCGGTCAGACTGCGGTTTTCACTGTCGGCTTTTTCCAGCAGGGATCGCATCTGGTTTTTCAGGGCGGTTTTTTGCTGGCGGAGTTCGATTAATTTCTTCATGAAGGGTTTCTCGTATCAGTTAAACGTAAAGACGTGAAACCAACACGGAGGGAGCGCCGCCCGACACTCTCGGCATCTCGCAGATCAACCCGGCATCGCGCAGGGGGTCAGGCGGCATTGTGGCGGCTCACGTCTGAGTGCCACACGCCAACATATACATAAAAATCAGTATGTAAACATCAGCCAGAATCACCGAACAACCTGGAACAACCACGAACAAATAATTTACAAAACCTGAAAAAATAAATAAGCTGTTCCGTACATTTTCTGCTCGTCAATCAGGAGGAACGAACTATGTCAGAAAATGAACTGAAAAAAGCAATGTTCATTCAGCAACGATTGCAGATTCTCCACCTTGGTAAACACTATGATGAGTTCAGCGATTCTTACGTGTATGCCTGGGAGGCAGATGTTTATCCTTTCTTGCAGGATGGCGACGGAAGTATTCCTACTCGCCCACATGAAATTTACGAAGAGTTTTTCGGCACATCTAAAAACAAAGCTAAAAAGATATACGATCGTCTGTGCAAAGCCTGGCACGACCGGGAGGCGCTCACATTCTATAAACTAGAAAGTGAATATGGTGTAACAAGTAGCAGCATGCACGGATGGACACGAAGTGATTTACTTCACATCTGTCGCTATCTGTATCTTGAGGGGTGTTTCGATAAAGATTTCTGGGAAACATTACTGGAAAACGGAAAATGCCCAAGCGAAGCACTTTACCTTAGCGATGAATTTAATCGCGATACAGAGATCGACTTCTAAAAATAATGGCCTGGAAAATACCAGGCCATTATTATTCTACCGTTTCACGGGATCACGCATTCTGCGCCTTATTTTCCACAGATATTCGATCATCGCTTCCACCTGCTCACGGTTGGTTGCGAAAATTTCCCCGGTCAGTGAGCTACGCAGAAAATCATGATGATCCACAAAAAATAACGCATCGGAAGAAAGCAGCCGGCGATATTTTTTTACTGTCGTGGTTTCCAGATCATCAAAATCATGAAGCTTTTTATGTTGCTGGACTTCTTCAAATGTCACTGGCATGTTTCCTCCTGCTGCCACGATACCAGAAACAGTTAACAACCGTTATCAATTATCCCTTTTTTTCGGGTAGTTCCTGAACATCTCACCGCCAGGTTTCTGTAAGCCCATCCCGGTATGTGTGCGGTTTATGGCCTCTTTCAGTATTCCGAAATTATCCGGTATGACTGGTTGGCGCGCTGCCTTACGGATACATTCCGCGCGACGCTTTGCCACCTGTTCGCGCTCCTTGTCAGTGCTCACCAGCCACATAACATCAGCCCAACGTGCCGCCGCTCTCCGGTACAGCCCTTTAGCCTCCAGTTCTTCCGCTTTGCTGTCTTTAATCATGCTGTACCTCACTGCTTAAAACGGTATCCCGTCCCCGTACGGATCATCGTGCTGGCCTGTCTGTTGTTTTGCCCTGTTCAGTGCGTCAGT
>NZ_AEJZ01000211.1:0-23930 GCF_000208525.1 Escherichia sp. TW14182 | reverse complement strand
AGCAGAACAGCTTTAAACATACCTGATAACAGGATGTTATAAGGAATCTCAGCCCCGGCTAGCAAGCCGGGGCTGAGAGTTCGACCAGAATATAACCCGGAAATATTGGTTTATATTCATATTGTTATTAAGTTGTATAATGTATGAATGTTTATAAATTATAATGATATAAGTGAAATATCACCTTAAGGTATTATTCGCCTGGTATTCATTATCTTGCATTTTTATCTATTCATTTTTTGTATTATAAACACCATAATTCTGCGTAATTTATTCCACTCATTATCATTTTTCTCACCGCTTCGTTTAAATTTATATGCCAGTAAATTTGACTTAGATATAATGCGTGCTACATTAATAAACAGTAATATGTTTATGTTATATTAAGTCAACTATGCAATCACAACATGGCACTTGTCTCATTGCGTACGCAAGACATAAATATATTCTCACCATGGCTGATGGTGAATATCGCTATTTTAATGGCGGTGATTTGGTCTGCGTGGATGCAAATCATGTTTTAGTTTCTAATTCCTTAGAAAATATAGTATTTGTCACGAAGGAAACGCTTTCATTATTCCTCCAGATTCTCAAGGAGGATGCGTTAAATTTTCATACTCATAAAAAAGTACCTTCGTTAATTATTCACCACTGTGCCAGAGAAATTCCATTTTTTCAGGAAGTTATGCAACTCTCGCAGCAAACTAATCTCCGCTATGGTGAGGTATTGCGCAAAAGAGCATTAATATTTGCATTATTGTCCGTTTTTCTTGAGGATGAGCAGTTTATACCGCTACTGGTGAACATATTACATCCCAATACGCGCACGCGAGTTTGTACAGTTATCAACAATAATATCGCTCATCAATGGACATTATCACAGATCGCCAACGAGTTACTGATGAGTCAGAGTCTGTTAAAGAAAAAATTGCGTGAAGAAGATACGTCTTATTCACAACTGCTCACCGCATGTAGAATGCAGCGTGCATTACAACTTGTTGTAATGCCTGGTATTCCAATAAAACGCGTGGCAATGTCCTGTGGCTATAACAGCATGTCATATTTTATTTACGTTTTTCGAAATTATTATGGGATGACACCCACAGAGTATCAGGAACAAATAGCACAAGGAAAGTTCAATGGCGACTCAATGACAAGACTTGTTACAGAAGAAAATTTTAGAGTTCGGCTGTAAGAATAAGATTACAACGTCTGCCCGAACATAAAAAAAACCCGGCATAGGGGACCGGGAAGAGGATAGTCTGCCGTCTCCAGACTAATAAACCGTTATAACACTCCCTGTTGGCACGGGAAACTTTTGTGCTCTCAGTAAGTTAAATATAACGTTTGCTGGAGATAAGATCAGCCAAATTTTTATAAACATAGGCTATACGATTTTTAAAAATATATTATTATTGTATTTACTTATTTCTAATTAACTGTTATGCAAATTTGCGTAATAGGTAAAGTATGATCCTACTAAATATGGCAGTTTTAGTCCTGAAGAACAGTCAGGCATCATTTCATCAGTATACTGAAATTGAAATAATCGCAGTAATGGAATATAAGGGATAGTCATGGCTCATGTTTGCTCGGTGATCCTCGCCTGCCGTTCGTTTGATATTTATCATGAACAACAAAAAATATCGTTGAACAAAGCGAGTATTCTACTACTGGAGAAAAATTTGGCAGACGATTTTTCGTTTTGTTCACATGATACGCGACGTTTGGATATCGATGAGCTGACGGTTTGTCATTACTTACAAAATATTCGTCAGGCACCACATAATTTGGGGCTACATAACAAAAATCGTTTATTAATTAACCCAGAACCGCCAATGCCTCTGGTGATAGCGATTTTTGATAGTTTTGCTAAATCCGCTGTAAATTCTCCTATATTGAGCAATATGCTCTATCTTTCCTGCTTATCAATGTTTTCTCATAAGAAAGAGCTTATCCCTTTACTTTTTAACAGTATCAGCACTGTATCGGGGAAAGTTGAACGTATTATTAGCTTTGATATAGCCAGGCGTTGGTATCTGCGTGATATCGCAGAAACAATGTATACCAGTGAGAGCTTAATCAAAAAAAAGTTGCAGGAAGAAAATACTTGCTTCAGTAAAATATTACTCGCCTCGAGGATGTCGATGGCCAGAAGACTACTTGAGTTACGGCAAGTTCCTCTACATACCATTGCTGAAAAATGTGGGTATAGCAGTACGTCGTACTTTATAAATACATTTCGACAATATTATGGCGTCACACCACATCAGTTTGCACAGCATTCGCCGGGAACCTTCTCCTGATTGCATATCTCATTTGGGTATTGGTCAGGATCTCATACTCGCTGCATGTAAAAATCTTTCCTGATTATCTCTGCCGGAACCAACGGCAAGTTCTCTTTGGCAGTTCGCAAACGGGTATTAGTATTTTCAGGAGGAAAAGACGCGGCATGTTTGGGATTATTAAGCTAACAATTCATATAATTACGGGAATGCTGGTCTGTATTGTGCTGTTCAAATTGATGACCAATGGCTGGAGTGGTTTCTACTTTCACTGCTGTTTGTTAAGTCTGGTATTCCTCACGATTAGCTGGTTGTTGAGTAGTGAGTGGTTGCGAGGAAAGAGTAAGGCCGAACGCTCATGTTCAACCTTACTCTCATTCATACGTTACGCTTTTTTAAAGCGGGCAAAGAGATGTTCCACAACGACAAAAAAGACGGGAACGAAGTAAATTGCCAGCACAGTTGCTGCAAACATCCCCCCCATAACGCCTGTACCTACCGCGTTTTGTGCGCCGGAACCTGCACCATGACTGATAACCAGCGGCAGTACGCCGAGAATAAAGGCCAGAGAGGTCATGAGGATTGGGCGTAAACGCATCCGCGCCGCTTCGATAATCGCTTCTACCGGTGTTTTGCCTTCTTTCTGCATCATCTCAACCGCAAATTCGACGATCAGGATGGCGTTCTTGGCGGAAAGCCCGATGGTGGTCAGCAATCCGACCTGAAAGTAGACGTCATTGCTTAAGCCGCGCAGGTCAGTTGCCAGTAATGCACCAATGACACCCAACGGTACAACTAACATCACCGAGAACGGAATTGACCAGCTTTCATACAGCGCGGCGAGGGCGAGGAACACCACGACCAGTGAAATGGCATACAGTGCGGGAGCCTGGTTGGATGATAACGCTTCCTGATATGACAACCCGGTCCAGGAGTAGCCGACGCCCGCCGGAAGTTTAGCGACCAGATCCGCCATAAATTTCATTGCGTCACCGGTACTTTTCCCGGCAGCGGCTTCCCCTAAAATCTCCATCGACGGAATGCCGTTGTAACGTTCCAGTCGCGGCGAACCGTAGGTCCATTCTGTTGAAGAATAGGCAGAAAGCGGCGCCATCGTGCCAGAGGCGTTGCGTACATACCATTGGTTGATGTTGTCCGGCAGCATACGGAACGGCGTTCCTGCCTGGACATACACTTTTTTCACACGCCCCTGATTGAGGAAGTCATTGACGTAGCTACTGCCGAAGGCGGTAGAGAGGGTCTGGTTGATATCAGACAGTTCCACGCCCATCGCTTCGGCTTTCGCGGCGTTGACGTTCACTTTGAACATCGGTGTATCTTCCAGGCCGTTCGGGCGAACCGCTGTTACCTGATCGGGTGATTGTGCTGCCAGCGACAACAACTCGTTTCTCGCCTGGGTCAGCTTTTCGTGCCCCAGGTTGCCGTTGTCCAGTAGTTCCATATCAAAACCTGATGCTGTACCCAGCTCCGCTACCGCAGGTAAGTTGAACGGGAAAATCATCGCTTTATTGATACTGCTCAGAGCCACCATTGCCCGCTGAATGATTGCGGTCACTGAGTTTTCCTCGCCGACACGTTCAGACCACGGCTTGAGGCTGATAAACGCCAGACCGTTGTTTTGCCCCTGACCGCTGAAGCCAAAGCCGCCAACGGTAAACACCGACTGGACATTATTTTTCTCTTTTGTCAGATAGTAATCTGTCACCTGTTGCAGCACTTTCGTGGTGTTAACCATGGTGGAACCTGACGGTAACTGCGCGGTGGTCATAAAGACCCCCTGATCCTCTTCCGGTAAGAAAGAGGTCGGTGTACGCAGGAACAGCACCGCCATCCCCGCACAAATCAGCAGGTAAACCACCATGTAACGACCAGTGCAACTCAGCAGTGAGCGGGTGCTGTCGGTATAGTGTTGAGTCGATTTTTCAAACAGATGGTTGAAGCGTTCGAACAAGGCGTTCGGTTTGTGACCACCTTCCGGTGCGGCTTTCAGAATGGTGGCGCAAAGTGCCGGGGTCAGGCTCATCGCCACAAACACCGAAAGCAACATGGATGAAATCAGCGTAATGGAGAACTGGCGATAAATTTCCCCGGTCGCGCCGCTCATAAAGGCCATTGGCATAAACACGGCGGACAGAACAACGGCAATCCCGACCAACGCACGCTGGATTTGCCCCATCGATTTATGCGTCGCTTCCTGCGGCGGCAGTTTATCTTCCGCTATCACGCGCTCGACGTTTTCCACCACCACGATGGCGTCATCTACCAGAAGCCCTATAGCTAACACCATCCCGAACATGGTGAGGGTGTTGATGGTAAAACCGACCGCCGACAAAATCGCGAACGTACCGAGAATAACCACCGGCACGGCGATAGTCGGGATAATCGTAGCGCGAATGTTTTGTAAAAACAGGTACATGACCAGGAAGACGAGGATGATCGCCTCAACCAGCGTTTTGAAAACTTCCTGAATTGAAATTTGGATAAACGGTGTGGTGTCGTAAGGATAAACCGTCTTCAGGCTGGCGGGGAAATAGGCTGATAAGCGGTTGAGTTCTGCTTTTACTGCCCGCGAGGTATCGAGCGCGTTTGCCCCGGTAGCCAGTTTGATGGCGATACCGGCAGCAGGTTTGCCGTTATAGCGCGCCACGGTGGAATAATCTTCCGCCCCCAGCTCGACGCGAGCAACGTCGCGCAGCAATACTTGCGAACCATCTTGCTGAACTTTTAGCAGGATTTTGCCAAATTCTTCCGGCGTTTGTAGACGCGTCTGCACAATGATTGAGGCGTTCAGTTGCTGGTCTGCCGCCTGTGGCATCCCCCCCAGTTGACCGCCGGAAATCTGGTTGTTTTGTACTTTGATTTGGGAAATAACATCAGAAGGAACGAGATTGTATTTATTGAGTTTTTGCGGATCCAGCCAGATACGCATGGCGTACTCTGAACCAAAGAGCTGTACGCTACCGACGCCTGCGGTACGGCTTAGAGGGTCTTTAATATTAGACGCCACATAGTCCGCGATGTCGTACTGGTTGAGGCTGCCGTTATCAGAGATAAACGCCGCCACCATCAGGATATTGCTGCTCGATTTATTGACGCTAATTCCTTGTTGCTGTACCGCTTCGGGGAGCGATGGCATGGCGAGTTGCAGTTTATTTTGTACCTGAACCTGCGCAATATCGGGCGATGTTCCCGTCTCAAAAGTCAGGGTGATGGATGCATTACCTGCTGCATCGCTGGTTGATGACATATACATCAGGCCATCAAGCCCATTCATATTTTGCTCAATCACCTGAGTGACCGAGTCTTCTACTGTTTGCGCATCAGCGCCCGGATAGGTGGCGCTGACGGTGATGGTTGGCGGTGCAATCTGCGGATATTGCGCAACCGGTAAGTTCATGATCGCCAGACCGCCTGCGAGCATCAAAATAATGGCAAGTACCCAGGCAAAAACCGGGCGATCAATAAAATAGTTAGCCATGAAAGTCCCCTTAAGCCTGCAACGTTATTGTTTCGATTCGGTGCTGGCGTTTTCCTGGCTGGAGGAAATTGCGCGTGCTTTGATACCCGGATGTATGCGTTGCAAACCGGAAACGATCACCCGATCGCCAGCTTGCAAACCAGAGGTAACAACCCACTGATTTCCGATAGCTTTGGTAGCGTTAATTTCGCGTAACTGCACGACATCGTCTTTATCCAGAATGAGTGCCGTCGCTTTACCCTGAGCGTTGTGAGTAACGCCTTCCTGCGGCACCAGTAACACATTCTGGCGACTACCTTCATCCACTAACGCTGTGACGTACATGCCTGGCAGTAAGTCACCATTTGGATTGGGGAAGATCGCGCGCAACGTGACGGAACCCGTGGTTTCATCTACTGTCGGGTCGGAAAATTTCAGCGTGCCGGTCTGGCTGTAACGTTTGCCATTTTCCAGATTAAGCTGCACAGGCGTACTGCCCTGAACCTGCTTGATCTGCCCACTGGCGACCTCTTCTTTCATGCGCAAAAAATCCTGCACCGACTGCGTGAGATCGACATAAATCGGATCCAGACGCTGCACAGTGACCAGGGAATCAGCTTGATTAGCAGTAACTAATGCGCCGACGGTTACCGACGATTTTCCGCTGACGCCCGTAATCGGCGAGGTGACATTCGCGTATTGCAGATTGATCGTCGCCTGCTCAACAGCCGCTTTGGCGACGGTGACATTGGCTTCTGCCTCATTCAGTTGGGTGCGCGCGGTGTCGTAATCCTGACGGCTAACGTAGTTGGTCTTCAGCAACGATGCCTGGCGGTTAAAGGTGATGCGGGCATTGCTGGCGGTGGAGAGAGCTTTCGCCAGCGAACCTTTGGCGGAGTTCAGCTCTGCCTGTAAGGGCGCGGGGTCAATCTGATACAGCGAGTCGCCCTGGTTAACTTTATCGCCTTCGATAAAGTTGCGTTTAATGATAATGCCGCCCACCTGGGGACGTATCTCCGCAACTTCATAAGGAACTGTTCTGCCGGGCAGTTCGCTCATCACATTGACCGAACCGGGAGAGAGTGTCACCACACTCACTTCAGGTGTCATGGCGGCGGCATTTTCCGTCGATTTGTCATCGCAGGCGGTGAGCATCGCGCCGCAGAATAACAACGGTATTAACAGTATTCTTTTTCTGTTCATTTTAGTCCCTGAAAACTCGTGAGAAATAACGGTTCTTTGAATTACGCGTGGGGTGAGGTATGAGGGATTTACAGACCAGCGGCATAATGCAAGTCATGAGGTTGTAAGCCAGCGAGGAAGCATGTAGGCAGAGTGACCAATATTGTGACGTTAATGGCAAAAAAAATGTTGCCGTTCTGCCGACAGTCTCTGTCTGCATCCGGGCAACGAAGGTTTCTACTGGTGGATACATAAACCAGGGGAATAAGTTCGTTTTCGCTTCTCCTTTGGTTATCACCGGGAGTAATGGAGTCAGCATTTGCATCCCTCGTCATGCCAGCCATTAATTTCAGACAATTATCGCTGGGTCACATCGGCTCCTTATTAAAAATAAGAAGAAATTCCCAGAGTCACGATGTCGCTCATACGTCTCAGTTTCAGCTTGTACATGATATTGAATTTCTGGATCTTTAACGTTTGCTGCGAAATATTCAGTGTTGATGTGATATTACTTTCATTTTTGTTTTTCAGAATCAGTTGCATAATTTTGAATTGATTATGCGAGAAACATAATTGAGAATTCTTATGGGGTAAGTGTTTTCCATAAGTAATATCAATCAGGTTTTTAATACTTTCTTTGCGGCTGATAAAATAAATAGGCGACTGACTTTTCAGTTTACTGATGTGATAAGGTGCCAGGACAATGATTCTTTCGGCATCTAATTTCTCAAGAAACTTAATAGCTTCTTCATCAAGGATATGATTATGATAGGTATCAATGATCACCTTGAATGGTTTGTTGCCTATGCTTTTGAGCTCTGACAGGGAATTGATTTTTATCATTTCGTGATTATCTTTCAACTGCAAAAAGCCCTGTAAAAGAAAAGAATCCTTCGTCATGAGAAAAATCATAACTTGCTCCTTAGCCGTTATCGTTTCGAACATGTTGTCCCTTTCATTATTTACATCCATGTCCGAATATGGTGTTCAATATAGTAAACGCCTATAAGAACCTTGCCCTTCGTGAACTAATACGTCTATTAACACTAATCAAAACTTCAGATTTAGCCATCACCTGGTCCATATATTGATCCTAGGTAAGATTCCTGGTTGTTATTGATTTGTAATTAATAAACAAAACATTAACACGCTGCGGACTTCTACCCAAGAATAAGTTATAAATAATCCATTTGTGATCTCTGAAGAATATTACTAAAGTTAAAGCGTAATCCGATTTAAATATTGAGTCTCCTTGTTTCTATTTAAGCTGGCAATTGGATTGCCAGCTTTCTTTTAGTGCATTGATAGTGAAAAAATAAACTCTGGAATATTCGTTTATCTACCCATAGCATCGATGTTTATGGAACCTTCAGTTCACTTTCTCACAGCACTTCTAAAACATTAAACCTGACAACGAAAAATATCAGCCATGATAATGTTTGAAATGGCTAATTCGCCGTGAAATAAATAAAAAAACAAAAATTTCAGATAGTTGATTTAATCGCTGTGCGCGATTTATTTCAATGATAGTACGTGTTTTATCAAGGTAGCCATGCGGTAGTGTAGGTGTTAGCTGCCTCATAATCATTGTGCGTAACTATGAGGCAGGCTAAAAAATAGAGCGGAGATACGTCGGCTAGTTATTATTTTTTAACGAACAAACTAGCAAAACTGAACAGGCTGGCGGCGCTAAATATGAGTTCGATCCCTACCAGCGTAGATACCAATGTCACAGAAACCATCGGTGTTGCGCCAAGGAATATCCAGGCAATGACGATATCCAGCACACCAATAACGAGTTGTAGCCAGCTACCTTTCATTGAACGCTGACGATACCAGCTCATCAGGCGAATAACCCCTGCGACGCAGAACAGACCCGCAATAAACGCTGCAATGGCGAAAATCCCAAGTTCCGGTGCGCGGATAAAGAAATAGCCGATCAATAAATAGGCTACTGCCACAAGGAACCCCGATAATACAGGCCAGAAATTATGACTGCGGTTGCTGAATAATCCAACAATAAGTGCAATACCCGAGCAGATTAATAATACGCCAACTACCGTGCTTAGAATATCACCAGAAACAAACGGGAAACTGATACACAGTAAACCGACGATGAATAGCAGTACAGCAATAAACTGGATCGCTCTACGATGCTTCTTAAGCATATCCAGATCAAACTTCAAAATTGTTGCCTTATCTATATATAACATAGAACCACCCTATAAATTTAAGAAGGAAAACCCCTGCTATCAATCTATGCCAAAAATGCATCTGAGAATGCAGTTGATTTAATAAAAATTTCCTAATTACTGTGCGTGATGACCATGTAACCTATTGTATTAGAATAAAAATATCTGATTTTGATATTTTGTCTCAACATGACATACCCAGAAAACCAGGTTATAACCTCAATGTCGAAATTGATTCGTGACGGCTCTTTCACTTTATAGTTGAGGATATTACGATGAAAAAAGTATTAGGCGTTATTCTTGGTGGTCTGCTTCTTCTGCCTGTAGTGAGCAATGCAGCCGATGCGCAAAAAGCAGCTGACAATAAAAAACCTGTCAACTCCTGGACCTGTGAAGACTTCCTGGCTGTAGACGAATCCTTCCAGCCGACTGCTGTCGGTTTTGCTGAAGCTCTGAATAATAAAGACAAACCGGAAGATGCGGTTTTAGATGTTCAGGGTATTGCAACCGTAACCCCTGCGATCGTTCAGGCTTGTACCCAGGATAAAAAAGCCAGCTTTAAAGATAAAGTTAAAGGCGAATGGGACAAAATTAAGAAAGATATGTAATTACGGGAATGCGTTACATCGTATTTCCTTAAATATTGAACAGGCCGGAATATCTTGCTTATAAAGCAGGTAATCCTCCTGTTCATATATCAATTATTTATTGAATGGGTTGTAAAATGAATATTGCATCTCTACGTAAAGCCATTGTTTTCGTTGGCGCTGTAGCGGCACTGTCACTGGTTAATGCGCAATCTGCGCTGGCGGCTAATGAATCTGCTAAAGATATGACTTGTCAGGAATTTATTGACCTGAATCCGAAAGCGATGACACCTGTTGCATGGTGGATGCTGCATGAAGAAACGGTTTATAAAGGTGGTGATACTGTAACCTTAAATGAAACCGACCTGACTCAGATTCCTAAAGTGATTGAATATTGTAAGAAAAATCCGCAGAAAAATTTGTATACCTTTAAAGATAAATTGGCAAATGTCCTGCCGAATTAACAGGAATAAAGCAAAAAGGAGTAGCAAGCCGAGCCATCTTGCTGCTCCTTTTTGCGTTTTTATATGACTACCGAATTTATTATTCGTTTGATCCTGACCGCAATTGCTTGTGGTGCTATTGGCATGGAAAGGCAAATGCGCGGCAAGGGGGCTGGTTTACGTACCCATGTCTTGATTGGTATGGGCAGCGCGCTGTTCATGATTGTGTCGAAATATGGTTTTGCTGATGTGCTGGCGTTGGATCATGTCGGTCTTGATCCCAGCCGTATTGCCGCTCAGGTCGTCACTGGCGTCGGATTTATCGGTGCGGGGAACATCCTCGTTCGCAATCAAAATATTGTCGGTTTAACGACCGCTGCGGATATTTGGGTAACGGCAGCCATCGGTATGGTGATTGGTAGCGGCATGTATGAACTGGGGATTTACGGTTCCGTGATGACCTTGCTGGTGCTGGAAGTCTTCCATCAATTAACCTTCCGCCTGATGAACAAAAATTACCATTTACAGCTGACATTAGTGAACGGTAATACGGTATCAATGCTCGACTGGTTTAAGCAGCAAAAAATAAAAACTGATTTAGTTTCGTTGCAGGAAAATGAAGATCATGAAGTGGTCGCCATTGATATCCAGCTTCATGCCACAACGTCGATAGAAGATCTGTTGCGATTATTAAAAGGTATGGCAGGGGTGAAAGGCGTTTCAATTAGCTAATCTGTATCGTTATTTATTCGGCAAGAGTACCAGAGCGGTACTCCTGTTGGTTTTAATGATCGAGGACGATCAGTGGTGAATGGTTAGCCGGATCTTTTAGCACGGTAATATCCGCGCCATAGAGCATTGTCAGCGCCTGCTGTGTCAATACGTCCTGCGGTTTGCCATTTGCAACAACCTTTCCTTTTTGCATCAAAACAACACGGTCAGCATAACGGGCTGCAAGATTAAGATCGTGCAATACGCAGCAGACGTTAAATTGCCGTTCGCGAACCAACTGGCGTAATAAACGAAACAGATGTTGTTGATGGTGAATATCCAGCGCCGACGTTGGTTCATCAAGGAATAACCATTTCGGTGAGGGGACTGGTTCCCAGAGTTGCACCAGCAGGCGAGCCAATTGCACACGCTGTTGTTCACCGCCGGATAATTGCCGGTAGTCGCGGTTAGCGAGTGCCTGACAGTCGCATAACGCCATAATCTGCACCGTTTCACCGCTCTGATTGCCGGTACGATGTGGATGCCGCCCCATCTGGATCACTTCCTTTACGCTGAATGGAAACGCCATGTGGCTATTTTGACGCATCACGGCCCGGTGTTTCGCCAGTTCGGTGATTGACCATTCATTTAATGGCTTATTAAACAACCGGCATTCGCCGCTATCTGGTTGAAGATAGCCGGTTAGCTGGCGAAGCAACGTGGATTTTCCCGCGCCATTAGGGCCGAGAATGGCAACAATTTCTCCGCCGGGAAAAGTCAGCGAGACATTGTCAGTCAGACGCCGTCCCTGAAGGCTATAAACCAGGTTCTGGGCGCTGATCATGTGATCCTCCGGTTGCGCAGAATCAACCACATAAAATAAGGGCCGCCAAGCAGGCTGGTTAATAATCCCACGGGCATTTCTGCTGGCTGTACTAGCGTGCGGGCAAGTGTGTCTGCCATCAGCAATAAACAGGCGCCGGCGAGGGCGGAACAAGGGATTAACCAGCGGTGATTTGCCCCGGTCGTCATGCGAATCAGATGTGGGATCACCAGGCCTATAAAACCGATAATTCCGCTTACCGATACGGCAGCGCCAACAAGCAGTGAGCTAATCAACAGTAATTGCTGGCGTTTACGTTTAACGTTCACGCCGAGGTAGTGGGCTTCTTCATCACCAAGTTGCAGCAAATTTAGCGTTCCGGCGAGACAGGTTGTCGCGATAATGGCTGGCAGAATGAATGAACTGGCGACCAATAACGTCGGCCATTGCGCCTGTCCAAGATTGCCCATCATCCACAGTGTGAGTTGTCGTAGCTGCTGTTCATCGCCGATATAGCTCAGTACGCCAATCGCCGCACCGCACAGGGCGTTGATGGCGATCCCGGCCAGTAACAATTGCATCATGCTGCCATCGCGATGGCGCTGCGTGATGAGAAAAATGATGGTGCAGACCACTAAACTACCGGCGATGGCAAATACCATTTGCTCATAGAGCACCAGCATCACCGGGAAGGAAAAGGGCAGCACAATAGCAACGCCAACCATTAATGCCGAACCGCTACTGACGCCGAGTAATCCAGGGTCAGCCATGGGGTTGCGAAAAAGCCCCTGCATAATCACCCCGGCGGTTGCCAACGCTGCGCCTACCAGCACTGCCAGTAAAACGCGAGGCAGGCGAATATTTAGCCAGATATCGCGGTATTCCTCATCAAAAAGGGCATCAAAACTGATCTTTAACGCTCCCTGACTGGCGCCGAACAGCACCAGGGCAAGCAATAAGAGTGATAGCCCCATAAAGACACTGGCGGAAGACAATGAATCCTTGAGCACGCAAAACTCCATTACGACATTACGACATTACGACATTACGGCGCGGATATTCCGCGCCGGGAGGGGATTACGCCGGTTTCAGATCTGGTTCAATCAGACTGTAGATCTGCTTGTTGAGTGTCGGCTGACTGGCCAGTTCAGCAATATGTGTAGCGACATCGGCACGGCGGACAAAACCATGACATTCCTGATTTTGTATCCGTAACGCGTTGCCCGTTGCTGCGCCATCAAGCAGACCGCCTGGACGGAGAATGGCGTAGTCAAGTTGGCTGGTTTGCAGCCAGCTTTCCGCCAGCGTTTTTTCCCGTACCGCCTGACCAAACGCGGCTTTGGCGCGATCTGATAAAAACGGCCAGCTATCTCCGCATCCCAAAGAGGTCACCAGAATCATGCGCTTGATACCGGCTTTTTCGGCCTCATCAATCACTGTTCTGTGCGCCAGATAATCCTGTGCGCCACCCATTGTTGAGATGACAAGCGCATCCGGGCCAGCCGCGCGGCAAGCAGCCGCAACTACGCTGGCATCACAGGCGTCGCCTGTAAAAACCTGCACACCTTGTTGTGCCAGTTTCTTGGCTGCATCGGCATGACGAACGACAGCAACGACCGGACGTTGTTCCGCCAGCGCCAGTGCAAGCGTTCTGGCTCCAACTCCCTTTCCGCCTGCGCCAAAGAGTAGCCACGGCGTCATCAGGCATGTTCCTTCAGAGATGCCGCCAGAGCATGGAAGGCGCTGACTTGTTCGCTCAGGAGCTGACGATGGTCATCCCTGCCGAGGAAGATTTTCAGCATGGCGCTGCCTTCCTTATTGAAAAAGAGAATAGAGGCGGTGTCCATGCCCATGAATTTACGTTCGATCAAGGCAATATGTGTGCAGTTTTCTGCTTTGATATGCCCGGACATGCCGTGCTTTCCGCGTAGGTTGAAATAGCCGTGACGATGGAAACCCGAAGGCAGTTCGCCGCTAAATTCGAGGATCACATCGGCAGTATGCACCAGCGTGGTGACGTTGCCCCATTCGCAGACGGTATCCCAGACAGTATCGAATTTATCGCCTGACACGACCGTCGGAGAGGGCAGATTTTTCACTACCTCCAGCAGTGTGGTGTTGTATTGTTCGGCGATCGCTTCCAGCGTACCGTCTGGCTCCGTTTTCAAAAATTCCTGTAACGAGACATGGCTCATAAATCACTCCTGTTATGGTTTTCCACGCACAATCGCTGGCGCATTAAGTACCTGAATCAGTTCATTAAGAGACTGCAAAATATTGCTTGCCCAGAAACGACCTTCATTAGTCAGCCGCAGGCAAGTTGAAGCATCGCGGCTTAAGCCTTTTTGGTGCCACTGAGCCAGTAACGGCGCGAGTTTTTCGGCATGTGGCGTAAGTTCGTCCAGTGATACACGCGCCGTTTCAATGCCCGACTGCAAGGTATGACGCCACTGCGCGTTACGTTCGGCGTTACGCATGATCATCATCAGCGGTTTTTTGCCTGCCGCGACGGATTCATGCCAGGTCTGAAGGTTGCGTTCGTTCATCCAGGAGTAACCATTAATCGAACCGCCTGCGCCAGAACCAAAGGCCAGACAATCGGCACCCTGTTTAATCAGCAGGTTATAGAGATTACGTTCGCGTGTAGTACGACCCCAGTGGCTGTTACTGATGCAGCGCCAGCCGGCATCGTCCATGAAGTCACACCCTTGCAGATAGAGATCGCGACGTTCTGCCGGAGAGGGCACGGTAGTGCGCCCATTTTCCACGGCTTTGCCCAGCGGCGTGTTGGGCAGGACATTGAGCGCATAGAGATCAACGCCATCGAGACCGATATCGCGGGCAATAGTCAGATCTTCTCCCCAGGTTTGCGCATCCTGACCTGGCAGGCCGAATAACAGATCGCACACCACCGCAGCACGGTCGCGTTTGACCAGGCTTTCCATAAATGCAATGGCGGTTGGGCCATCAGAGGTGCGTGCCATTTTCTTGCGGATGTTGCTGTTAAATGACTGAATACCAATAGAAAAGCGATTTGCTCCTGCGTCAAGGCAAGCGTCGATTCGGTCAGCGTCAAAATTCAGTACCCGGCCTTCAATGGTGATTTCACAATCGGGTGCCAGCGGTAATTTCTCTCGTAGTGTGGTGATGATTCTGGACAAATCGCGCGCAGAGAGCGCAGAAGGCGTGCCACCACCGAAATAGACTGCGTGGATGGGCGCGGACTGATGCAATACACTGTCCGCCTCCAGCTCGATTTCTCGAATCAGGGCATCGGTATAATGAGCGCACGTATCTTCGTTAAAACGATTCTGATAAAAACCACAAAACGTGCAGTGTGTCGCGCAAAAAGGAATATGCAGATAAACCAGTCGCTTACGAGGTGAAGTCGTTTGACCGATCATCTCTTGCCAGGTTTGTGCCAGTTGTTCTTTGGCGACCGGAATGGCTCCACGAAATGGCATCATGGCGCGCCTGTCTTTAAATGGCTGGTCTCCGTCTAAAGCAAAATGTGGCGTGAGATCCAGGGTGTTTTTCATGTTCATACGTCTGATTTAAATCCGTTTATTGCGGCCAAAGCTGCTGGTGTAAAGACTCAACGACATCAGCAATACGCGGGCCCATTCCCAGAATCAGGTTTTGATCAACGGTGATAATGCGCTGGTTTTTCCATGCGGCGGTGTGGGTAATTCCGGCAATAGAACGCAGCCGATTAATATCGGCATCGACCATTTGTGAGGTGACGACAATCACTTCAGGGTTAGCCGCAATCAGCGATTCCGCGCTGTAGCTTTTGTACTGCTGGTGGGTAGCGACGTTTTCTGCACCGGCAAGTGACAGAATAGCGTCTGCGACGCTGCCTTTACCGGCAACCTGTGGCGCACTGCCGCCTGCGGAGAGAATAAACATCGCTTTAACCGGGGCTTTTTTGGCCGCCACGTTTTGCTGTACTCGCTCCAGGCGTTGGTTGATCTGTGTCACCAGCGCGTCGCCTTGTTCAGGAACCTGTAACGTTTTCGCCAGTTGACGAATGTTGGCGTACATCTGCTCAAGGGTGGCAGGCACTCGCGGCAGGGTGACGACGTTGACTTTCTGCGCCCGTAGTTGGTCGAGCACAATTTGTGGCCCGGCATCCTGCCAGGTAATTACGCTATTCGGGCGAAGTGACAAAATGCCTTCGCTGCTTAGTTGTTTCCAGTAACCAATATGCGGCAGTTTGGCGGTTTCTGGTGGATAAGATGTTGTTTCATCGACACCAACCACGCGGTTACCAGCACCCATCGCGTAGATCAGTTCCGTCAGTGACCCTCCAGCAACCACGATACGTTCGGTCGCCGTTGCGCTAAAAGCCCAGCTAAGAGCCAGTACTGCCATAAACAGTTTTTTCATGGAACTTCGTTTTACCGTGGTCTTCGCGGCAGAGGCCACGGCTGAAATGCATAACGTTAGTGGGGAACAAAGACACGGCCTGGTGGTGATCCTTGGCATCATATTGAGAACTCTTATCAAATTGAGAATGATCATGATTATCATTTGAGTTATATATGAAATTCCACCACCGATTCAATACGCAAGGCGTTACAAGCGTATTTATTTTTGATTTTTATCAAGATGATTCGTCAGCTAACGTTCTTTGCAACGGCTGAATTTCGGGGCGAGAAAAAGGTGCAACTCCAGCAATGTCGCGGGTTGTAGGGCAAAAAAATAGAAAAATTATTGCAGTTAACGACAAAGATTTGTTACGGCACGGTGGGACGAATTGTGACAAGGACGCTGCGGTTGATGAGAGATAAACAGATTCTTTAACCCCCTGTTTAGTGTGTTAATAGCGGTTAAAAAAAGCTTGATCATAAAAAAATGATCGATAATAATTCTCATTATCAAGTCAGTATTTAACAAAATATGATCATATGGATAATGAAATTATAACTTTCGTGAGGGATAACGCACGGCACTCTTCACTTCAGACGTGGTGTACCACCCGGCCTGATAAGAGGGCTTGTATTTGCGCAATTGTCAGAAATACCAGGTAATTTCACGGGATATAAACGCCAATTAACTCACTTGGCTAATACTATCGCCTTGAATCGTAAATAAATTTATTTTCGCCAGCCACCCCGGTTTTTACCCAGGCAGCCAGCATTTTTTATTTTCCTCATGGAGAATCGCTATGTCACGTCCGCAATTTACCTCGTTGCGCTTGAGTTTGTTGGCTTTGGCTGTTTCCGCCAGCTTGCCGACGATTGCTTTTGCTACTGAAACCATGACTGTTACTGCAACGGGGAATGCCCGCAGTTCCTTCGAAGCGCCAATGATGGTCAGCGTTATCGACACTTCCGTCCCTGAAAACCAAACGGCCACTTCTGCCACCGATCTGCTGCGCCATGTTCCTGGGATTACTCTTGATGGTACGGGACGCACGAATGGTCAGGATGTGAATATGCGTGGTTATGACCATCGCGGTGTGTTGATCCTTGTCGATGGTGTTCGTCAGGGAACCGATACTGGACACCTGAATGGTACTTTCCTCGATCCGGCGCTGATCAAACGCGTTGAGATTGTCCGTGGTCCTTCGGCATTACTGTATGGCAGTGGCGCGCTGGGAGGGGTTATCTCCTACGATACGGTCGATGCAAAAGATTTATTGCAGGAAGGACAAAGCAGTGGTTTTCGTGTCTTTGGCACTGGCGGCACGGGAGACCATAGCCTGGGATTAGGCGCGAGCGCGTTTGGGCGAACTGAAAATCTGGATGGTATTGTGGCCTGGTCCAGCCGCGATCGTGGTGATTTACGCCAGAGCAATGGTGAAACCGCGCCGAATGACGAGGCTATCAACAACATGCTGGCGAAAGGAACCTGGAAAATTGATTCTGCCCAGGCTCTGAGCGGGTTAGTGCGTTATTACAATAACGACGCGCGTGAACCAAAAAATCCGCAGACCGTTGAGGCTTCTGATAGCAGCAACCCGATGGTTGATCGCTCAACGATTCAACGTGATGCGCAGCTTGCTTATAAACTCGCTCCGTTGGGCAACGACTGGTTAAATGCCGATGCAAAAGTTTACTGGTCGGAAGTCCGTATTAATGCGCAGAACACGGGGAGTTCCGGCGAGTATCGTGAACAGACGACAAAAGGTGCCAAACTGGAGAACCGTTCCACTCTGTTTGCCGATAGTTTTGCCTCTCACCTGCTGACATATGGCGGTGAGTATTATCGTCAGGAACAGCATCCTGGCGGTGCGACGACGGGGTTCCCGCAAGCGAAAATCGATTTCAGCTCCGGTTGGCTGCAAGATGAGATAACCTTACGCGATCTGCCGATTACCCTGCTTGGCGGAACCCGCTATGACAGTTATCGCGGTAGCAGCGACGGCTACAAAGATGTGGATGCCGACAAATGGTCATCTCGCGCGGGGATGACTATCAACCCGACCAACTGGCTGATGTTATTTGGCTCGTATGCGCAGGCATTCCGCGCCCCGACGATGGGCGAAATGTATAACGATTCTAAGCACTTCTCGATTGGTCGCTTCTATACCAACTATTGGGTGCCGAACCCGAATTTGCGTCCGGAAACCAACGAAACTCAGGAGTACGGCTTTGGGCTGCGTTTTGATGACCTGATGTTGTCCAATGATGCCCTGGAATTTAAAGCCAGCTACTTTGATACCAAAGCGAAGGATTACATCTCCACGACCGTCAATTTCGCGGCGGCGACGACCATGTCGTATAACGTCCCGAACGCCAAAATCTGGGGCTGGGACGTGATGACGAAATATACCACTGATCTGTTTAGCCTTGATGTGGCCTATAACCGTACCCGTGGCAAAGACACCGATACCGGTGAATATATCTCCAGCATTAACCCGGATACTGTTACCAGCACCCTGAATATTCCCATTGCCCATAGTGGCTTCTCTGTCGGTTGGGTCGGTACGTTTGCCGATCGCTCAACACATGTCAGCAGCAGTTACAGTAAACAACCGGGCTACGGCGTGAATGATTTCTACGTTAGCTATCAAGGACAGCAGGCGCTCAAAGGCATGACCACCACTCTGGTACTGGGCAACGCCTTCGATAAAGAGTACTGGTCGCCGCAGGGTATCCCGCAGGATGGTCGTAACGGAAAAATTTTCGTGAGTTATCAATGGTAATCATCTGCCCCGATATTTCGGGGCGTTTATCTGGAAGGAAGAGAGACAATGAACCACTACACACGCTGGCTTGAGTTAAAAGAACAAAATCCCGGAAAGTACGCGCGTGACATCGCAGGTTTAATGAATATTAGCGAAGCAGAACTGGCATTTGCGCGCGTCACGCACGATGCGTGGCGGATGCGTGGCAATATTCGTGAAATTCTGGCAGCACTGGAAAGCGTTGGCGAAACCAAATGCATTTGCCGGAACGAATATGCTGTTCATGAGCAGATAGGTGCTTTCACGAACCAGCATTTGAACGGTCATGCCGGATTAATACTCAACCCGCGCGCGCTGGATTTACGACTGTTTCTCAATCAGTGGGACAGTGTTTTCCATATAAAAGAAACCACGGCTCGCGGCGAACGCCAGAGTATTCAGTTCTTTGATCATCAGGGCGATGCGTTACTGAAAGTTTATGCCACCGATAATACCGACATGGCGGCATGGAGCGAGCTTCTGGGGCGTTTTATCGTCGAAGAGAATACGCCGTTTGAGTTAAAAGCCGTTGATGCGACTGCCGCACAAACCGACGTAGATGCCAGTGTGGTCGAGCAAGAGTGGCGGGCGATGACCGACGTTCATCAGTTTTTTACGTTGCTCAAGCGCCACAACCTGACTCGCCAGCAGGCGTTTAATCTGGTGGCAGACGATTTGGCCTGCAAAGTACCCAATAGTGCGCTGGCGCAGATACTGGAATCCGCCCAGCAAGATGGTAATGAGATCATGGTATTTGTTGGCAACCGTGGTTGCGTACAGATCTTCACCGGTGTGGTTGAAAAAGTGGTGCCGATGAAAGGCTGGCTGAATATTTTCAACCCAACGTTTACTCTTCACCTTTTAGAGGAGTGCATTGCTGAAACCTGGGTAACTCGTAAACCCGCCAGCGATGGCTACGTAACCAGTCTGGAATTGTTTGCCCATGACGGTACGCAGATTGCGCAGCTCTATGGTCAACGTACAGAAGGCGAACAGGAGCAAGCGCAATGGCGTAAACAGATTGCGGCATTGACGCAGGAAGGTGTTACTGTGTAAAGCGTAATTGTGCGGAGGTCTGGCGGTCGCCGGGCCTCTTTATAAATATCAGCTGGCGAGTTCAGACCAGATAATCAATATGTTGATGACGTACCAGTTCGTTGATCCGCTTAAGGTTGAGAATCATCATAATATTGTGTTTATGGCAGTAGAATGTTTTCAGCGAAATTTTTAATTTTCCCAGAATATCTTCTGTCGTCATTTGATTAGCAATGCAGGTCAGAACTTGATGTTGTTTGCATGAGAGTGACACATCCGCTTCTGGCACAGAACAGTAACTGCCATTAAGCAGCGCGACAAAGTCAATAATCGTAATATTTCTCTGGACAAAAGTTACCGGGACTTTTCCCAGACAGCGTTTAATATTAAACGGTGAGAAAACAATGACATGAACAGGCTTCAGATGTTCAATTTTGTTGAGTATTGAAGAATGAAAGACATTGTTCATTAATGTATCAATAATCACTAAGGCATTCTGATGCAATGTTAAGTCGATCTCCTCTTCGTTCTGTATATGAACGACATTACCCTTACTTAAAATATTTTTCATCGCGGTGAAAAACATTGTATCCCTGGTAATTATAAGAAACATAACCGACTCCTGTTGCGGACATTAACTTTATAATCAGGTGCCAAAGGTAATAAATAGAGAGGATATTATAATTATTGTTATATATAAATATTCATACTAAAGATGCAGATATTTGAAAAATATCTGCATCTTTAAACTAAATCATTTCACCAGTTCTGGTGTTACCTGGCTAACCGCATTGGTGTAGTAAGGTGCGCCCCAGCCTGGTTCAGGCCAGAATGCGCCGTAGCCGTAATCCCACAGGTTGTAGGTGGTGTTGACCACTTCTCTCAAATGCCACACCTGAATACCTTGTACATTCACGTCAACGAAGTTATATGGGACTTTATTGATAAATCCAGGTTGTTCGCCCTGAATTGTGCCGAGAACAGTAACAAAGTGATTACGATAGTTCACTGGGTCAAGGAAGCCATTTTGTCTGGCGAGCAGGCGACCTTGATAGTTGGCTTCAATGTCAGGTTTGGCATAGCTATCCAGCGGTAATACGGCGATTTCTAACAACGTATCAGTTTTGCCGTTAATAACGTTGATAACCTTACCGCCAAAGCGTGCCTGTTGCCCAACATACAAATTCGGTTGGTTATGAACAGCAACAAAACTTTTTTGAATATCAGGTTGATTATTGCCTTTAATATTTTGCGGAATCGAACTACATGCGGCAAGAAAAAATGAAAGGCTGAAGATGAGTGCACCTTTTGTCTTGTTCATGTTACTATCCTTATCAACAAATGTTAAAACCATAATAGATATTTCTTTATAGTTTTCATCCGATTCTTAGGCGATATGCCTGATAGTAACGTAAACCTGTCTGATATTTATATCCTTGAATATTAGTCCCGGATAGCATTGACATATGATGTTATTATCCGTCTCCTCGTAATATTAGTTCTTTATTTAATTATTATAATGAGTTTATTTTTTATCTCATGTTACATGGAGTGCTAATTATTAGCATTATGGTGATAACCATTTATTAAAATGGAAACTATTTATCTTCGAGGGCAGGAAGCGCAATTTACTGAGATTGCACGATCTCGCATCCGGTAAGAAATGATACGCGTTCGTCAGAGATTGGGGGCACAGCCACCCCCCTTTGTTTATTTTAATCGTTGACCCGAATCATCGACCACTTTCTCACCGTCTTCCTTGGTAAACGCCCCTTTCTGAGTATCTGGCAGGATCTCCAGCACCACTTCCGAAGGACGGCACAGCCGGGTTCCCAGCCGCGTTACCACGATTGGGCGGTTAATCAGAATCGGGTGTTGCAACATAAAGTCGGTTAACTGATCGTCAGTAAATTTATCTTCTGCCAGACCCAGTTCCTCATACGGTTCAACGTTTTTACGTAGCAGAGCGCGAACACAAATTCCCATATCAGCAATGAGTTTTACCAGCTCATCACGCGTCGGTGGGTTTTCCAGATAATAGACAATGGTCGGTTCTGTACCGCTGTTGCGGATCATCTCCAGCGTATTACGCGACGTGCCGCAGGCCGGGTTGTGATAAATGGTAATGTTGCTCATATCAGTATCTCATTACAAAGTGAAAGAGAGGCGTAGCACCAGCGCCACCAGCGTTACAAACAGTACCGGCAGGGTCATGAGAATCCCTGTGCGGAAGTAATATCCCCAGGTAATCGTCATATTCTTCTGCGAAAGTACGTGCAGCCAGAGCAGCGTCGCCAGGCTACCAATTGGGGTGATTTTCGGCCCCAAATCGCAGCCAATCACGTTGGCATAAACCATCGCTTCTTTGATAACGCCAGATGCCGTGCTGCCATCAATGGACAACGCGCCAACCAGTACCGTCGGCATATTGTTCATAATAGAAGAGAGGAAGGCGGTGAGGAATCCGGTGCCCAGCGTCGCGGCCCACAGGCCGTTATCCGCCAGCACGTTGAGTACGCCAGAAAGATATTCCGTTAACCCGGCATTGCGCAGGCCATAAACCACCAGATACATACCGAGCGAGAAGATGACAATCTGCCAGGGCGCACCGCGCAGCACTTTACCCGTATTGATAGCATGACCGCGTTTAGCGACTACAAACAAAATCAGCGCACCCACCGCCGCAATGGCGCTTACCGGAATGCCGAGTGGTTCCAGGACGAAAAATCCCACCAGCAGAAGCAGTAAAACAACCCAGCCAGTTTTGAAGGTGGCGGGATCTTTAATTGCTTCTGCCGGTGCTTTCAGCAGCGCCATATCGTAGTTCTGCGGAATGTCTTTGCGAAAGTAGAGATGCAACATCACCAGCGTGGCCAGTATCGCGGCGATATCCACCGGCACCATTACCGAAGCATATTCGCGAAAGCTAAGACCAAAGAAATCTGCCGAAACGATATTCACCAGGTTGGAGACGATAAGCGGCAGGCTGGCGGTATCGGCAATGAATCCGGCCGCCATCACGAACGCCAGCGTAGTGCCTTTGCTGAACCCTAACGCCAGCAGCATGGCGATGACAATCGGCGTTAAAATAAGCGCCGCGCCATCATTGGCAAACAGAGCTGCAACGGCGGCGCCGAGCAGGACAATCCAGGTAAACAACAGGCGACCGCGTCCATTGCCCCAGCGTGAAACGTGCAGCGCCGCCCATTCGAAAAAGCCGGATTCATCCAGCAGCAGACTGATGATAATAACGGCAATAAATGCGGCAGTTGCATTCCAGACGATATTCCACACCACCGGAATATCGCCCGGATGAACCACGCCCGTCATTAACGCCAGCACCGCGCCCAGCGTCGCACTCCAGCCGATGCCTAAACCTTTCGGCTGCCAGATAACCAATACAATGGTCAGGACAAAGATAGCGCCTGCCAGTAACATAATGCCTCCCGGATAAAACACATGCGAAAATCCATATGTGTTTAGCTAAATTTTTTAACTGCAAATGTTCTTACTGTCTACGGAACAATTTTGTCGAGCCAGGTTGCGGACAATCGCCTGAACCTTTTCCTGTTCACATCGCCAGGCCTCATCAATAATTTTCGCCGCCCATGCTGGAATATGCGGCGATAGGCGGTAATGAACCCACTTACCTTGCTTGCGGTCCAGCAATAGCCCGCTTTCACGCAGCAATGCCAGATGGCGGGATATCTTGGGCTGCGACTGATCGAGGGCAGTGCAGAGATCGCAGACGCATAACTCTCCCAGTTCGCTAAGCAGTAAAACGATGCCCAGACGGGTTTCATCAGCAAGAATTTTGAACAATTGGATGGGTAACAGAAATGACATATTGCGCTCCTGATTGTTGCAGGTAGTGTCTCTCTTCGAAGCGGATAAGTCAAAAACATATATGTTTTAACGGATGCGTAGGTGCAGAGGAAGGTAATAGGTGTGAATTTTGAGTTGGCTATTCATTCGAAAGGAGGTCTGAATCAGGACGTAAAAAAACCGACTTTGCGTCGG
>NZ_AEJZ01000212.1:0-748 GCF_000208525.1 Escherichia sp. TW14182 | reverse complement strand
TCTGGTATTTCGAACGGGATGCAGACAGCCCCAGCGCGATATTCTTAAAGCTGAACGCATCGAAGTAGCGGTTCACCGACAGCGTGTAATAGTCAGATGTCCGGCGGTCCCAGTAAGTCTGATGGCTGTACTGCAGGTTGACCGAGGTCTTCCAGTCCTCGAAGTTCTTGTTGAGCGTGACGGTGTACAGCTCCTTCTCACGTCCCGTGAAGTCATCCCGGTAACGTGCATTGAGGTACTGGTCCATAGTCATGTAATTGCGTTCAGAGAAGCGGTAACCCGCAAAGGTGATATCCGTATTCACGTCATCAAAACGTTTGGAGTAGCTCAGACGCCAGGATTTACCCTGCATAGTCTCTTCTCCCGGAATACGGGCCACGGACTGGGTCACATCGGCAGATACCGTACCGAACTCATTCAGGTCACGACCCAGACCCACAGCCAGGGCGTTGTAATCCCCGGCAACGATACTGCCACCGTAAAGTGACCACTTGTTACTGATACCCCAGGATGCCTCACCGGCAGCAAAGACCGGACCTTCCGTGGTGTGCTCATAGTTACGCGAACGACCGGAAACCAGCTTGTAACGAATCTGGCCCGGACGGGTCAGATACGGCACATATGCCGTGTCCACCTGAAACGTTTTTTTCCGCCCGTCCTGCTCGATAACCTCAACATCCAGACGACCACGCACGGAGCTGTCCAGGTCCTGGATGGTGAACGGACCTGCCGGCACGGTGGAGTCATA
>NZ_AEJZ01000213.1:0-4711 GCF_000208525.1 Escherichia sp. TW14182 | reverse complement strand
ATGGGGCGCGTTTTTCCCCCTCTCCCTTCCAGGGAGAGGGCCGGGGTGAGGGTCTGTGCTCGCACCTGAGCTGACCTTCCCCCTCACCCTAACGGGCAAATTGTGCACGCGGTTACCTCCTGCTCCGTTCTTCTTACTGCCGCTTATCCAGCGCGACAAACGGGCGGTCTTCCGGGCCAACATAATTGGCGGAAGGACGGATAATTTTGTTGTCCTGACGTTGTTCGATAATGTGCGCCGCCCAGCCAGTAACGCGGGCGATAACAAACAGTGGCGTAAACATCTCGGTGGGAACGCCCATCATGTTGTAGGAAACGGCTGAGAACCAGTCGAGATTGGGGAACATCTTTTTGCTCTCCCACATCACTGTTTCCAGGCGATCGGCAATGTGGTACATCTTCAGCGAGCCGCCTTCCTGCGAGAGCTGCTTCGCCACGCGTTTGATCACCTGATGACGCGGGTCAGCGATGGTATAAACCGGATGCCCAAAACCAATGACCACTTCTTTGTTTTCCACGCGTTTGCGGATATCTGCTTCGGCTTCGTCCGGCGTTTCGTAGCGTTGTTGGATCTCCAGCGACACTTCATTCGCCCCACCGTGTTTCGGCCCGCGCAGTGCGCCAATCGCGCCGATAATGGCTGAATACATGTCAGAGCCGGTGCCCGCAATCACCCGGCTGGTAAAAGTGGAGGCGTTAAACTCGTGCTCGGCGTACAGCACCAGTGAAATATGCATCGCCTTTTCCCAGCTTTGCGATGGCTTTTCGCCATGCAGCAGATGCAGGAAGTGACCGCCGATGGAATCGTCATCAGTTTCCGGCTGGATGCGTTCGCCGTTGTGGCTGTAGTGATACCAGTAGAGAAGAATCGAGCTAAGTGACGCCAGCAGTTTGTCGGCAATATCCCGCGCGCCAGAGACGGTATGCCCCTCTTTTTCCGGCAGCGTGCAGCCGAGCGCGGAAACGCCGGTGCGCATGACATCCATCGGATGTGACGCCGCAGGTAAAGCCTCCAGCACAGTACGCACGTTAGCCGGTAAGCCACGTAGGGCTTTTAGTTTCGTTTTGTAAGCGGCGAGTTCGTCACGGGTCGGCAGTTTGCCGTGGATCAGCAGGTGCGCCACTTCTTCAAATTCGCAATGTTCCGCCAGATCGAGAATATCGTAGCCACGGTAATGCAGGTCATTGCCGCTTTTACCCACGGTGCAGAGCGCCGTATTGCCCGCCGGAACGCCGGAAAGTGCCACAGATTTTTTCGGTTTAATGACATGGGTATTGTTTTGCAGGATCGTTGTGTCGCTCATGTTGTCCTCGTCATTTGTAGGGTCGAGATATTTTTCGTTGTGTTTTATTTCGCCTGGTTACGGGCAAACAGGTCGTCGAGCTTCTCTTCGTACTGGTAATAGTTGATGCTTTCGTACAACTCGTTGCGGGTCTGCATGGTGTCGATCACGCTTTTCTGCGTGCCTTCCTGACGCAGGACGTTGTAGACATGTTCAGCGGCGCGGTTCATGGCGCGAAACGCTGAAAGCGGGTACAGCGCCATTGCAACATGGGCACTGCGTAATTCATCGGTAGTGAACAGGGGCGTTGCGCCAAATTCGGTAATGTTGGCGAGGATTGGCACCTGCACCGCATCGGCAAACTGGCGGTACATGGCGAGTTCGGTAATCGCCTCCGGGAACAACATCTCGGCACCGGCTTCAACGTAGGCCTGCGCACGCTCGATCGCGGCATCCAGCCCCTCTACCGCCAGCGCATCGGTGCGTGCCATGATCACAAAATCAGGATCGGTTTTCGCATCCACCGCCGCGCGGATCCGATCCACCATCTCTTCTTTTGAGACGATCGCTTTGTTCGGACGATGACCGCAGCGTTTCGCGCCGACTTGATCTTCAATATGTAAGCCTGCCGCCCCTGCTTTGATCATCGATTTCACGGTGCGGGCGACGTTAAAGGCCGAAGAGCCAAAACCAATATCAGCATCCACCAGCAACGGCAGCGAACAAACGTCGGTGATACGGCGAATGTCGGTCAGTACATCATCAAGGGTAGAAATACCGAGATCGGGCAACCCCAGCGAGCCTGCCGCCACACCGCCCCCGGAGAGATAAATCGCCTGATACCCGGCACGCTGTGCCAGCAGCGCATGGTTAGCGTTGATGGTGCCGACAATCTGCAATGGATTTTCTTTAGTGAGTGCAGCGCGAAAAGCTTTACCTGGAGAGTGTAGAGACATAGCACATCCTTTGTTATCAACTTGTTATTTGCGTTAATAAACACAAAGCAAGGGATGTGCCACAATTGCATGAATGTAATTAAATTTTTATTTTCAATAAGTTAATTTAAAATCCTTAATTTAATCCGCAAATATGCGTTTCAGTTAACGTTTCAGGCAATGTTTCACTGCGTTTCATTGCAACAATTATGAAACAAGACTAAACCCAATATTCGGTTTCTTAATTCTTTAGGGTGCTATGGCACATCCACCACGGCTGAACGACGACAAACCCGTTTTTTGGACGGTATCAGTGACGCGCTTGTTCGAACTGTTTCGCGATATCAGCCTTGAGTTTGATCACCTGGCGAACATTACGCCTATCCAGCTTGGCTTTGAAAAAGCGGTGACCTACATCCGCAAGAAACTGGCCAGCGAACGCTGCGACGCTATCATCGCCGCTGGCTCTAACGGCGCGTATCTGAAGAGCCGCCTGTCGGTGCCGGTGATTCTGATCAAACCCAGCGGATTCGATGTGTTACAGGCACTGGCAAAAGCCGGAAAACTCACCTCTTCTATCGGCGTTGTCACCTATCAGGAAACCATTCCGGCGCTGGTCGCGTTTCAAAAAACCTTTAATTTGCGCCTTGATCAACGTAGCTACATCACCGAAGAAGACGCACGCGGGCAGATTAACGAGCTAAAAGCTAACGGCACCGAAGCCGTGGTCGGTGCCGGGCTGATTACCGATCTGGCAGAAGAAGCCGGAATGACCGGAATTTTTATCTATTCCGCTGCCACCGTGCGCCAGGCGTTCAGCGATGCGCTGGATATGACGCGCATGTCTCTCCGGCATAACGCCCAGGATACTACCCGCAACGCCCTGCGTACTCGTTACGTTCTGAGCGATATGCTTGGTCAATCACCACAGATGGAACAAGTGCGGCAAACCATTTTGCTCTATGCCCGCTCCAGTGCGGCGGTGTTGATTGAGGGGGAAACGGGAACCGGTAAAGAGCTGGCGGCTCAGGCGATTCATCGGGAATACTTTGCCCGCCACGATGCGCGACAGGGCAAAAAGTCGCATCCGTTTGTTGCCGTCAACTGCGGGGCGATTGCTGAATCATTGCTGGAAGCGGAGCTGTTTGGCTATGAAGAAGGGGCGTTTACCGGCTCACGACGCGGAGGCCGCGCCGGGCTGTTTGAAATCGCCCACGGCGGCACGCTGTTTCTTGATGAGATTGGCGAAATGCCGCTTCCTTTGCAGACTCGCCTGCTGCGGGTTCTGGAAGAAAAAGAGGTCACTCGCGTCGGCGGACATCAACCGATTCCGGTGGATGTGCGGGTCATCAGCGCCACCCACTGCAATCTGGAAGAGGATATGCAGCAAGGACATTTTCGCCGTGATCTGTTTTATCGACTGAGTATTCTACGTCTGCAATTGCCACCATTGCGCGAGCGAGATGCGGATATTCTGCCGCTGGCGGAAAGCTTTTTGAAAGCGTCTCTGGCGGCGCTCTCCGCCCCGTTTTCTGCTGCATTACGCGAGGGGTTAAATACCTGCCAGGTGGTTTTATTGCACTATGAGTGGCCGGGAAATATTCGTGAACTACGCAATATGATGGAGCGACTGGCGCTATTTTTAAGTGTGGAACCGACGCCGGATTTAACACCGCAGTTTTTGCAACAGCTACTGCCGGAATTAGTCCACGAGTCGGCGAAAATTACCGCCTCCCCTTTGCTGACACCCCAACAGGCACTGGATAAATTTAATGGTGATAAAACAGCAGCGGCGAATTATTTAGGCGTCAGCCGGACGACGTTCTGGCGGCGGCTGAAAAATTAAATTGCCGGATGCGGCGTGAACGCCTTATCCGGCCTACAAAACCATGAATTTCAATATATTACGCTCACCGATAGACGTGCGCATCGGGCATATTTACAGGGGCTTCAGAATTACTTCTTCTTATAGATATTTGCCGTACCGTGGATCTTATTGTCAGTCTGACCGGAGGTCAGTACCAACACATCAGCACCTTTTTCATCCGCTTTTTTGATCAAATCTTCTTTTGCATCTGCAGTCGACATTTCATTACTTGTTGAAATATCACCTATTTTTTCATATTGCGATTCAACCTTTTCAAATTCCGCTTTGGTCATCAATTCAGCAGCATAGACGTTTGTAACAACAAAAGCTAACGCACCAACTAAGAGCTTAGTTCCAGTTTTCATAAGTGAACTCCATAATGTGTGATTGGCTAATGCCCTGAAGCTAACAGTCATCATCAGGGTTGATTAATAAGTAGTTCAGCGGTTAGGAAAAATCTATAGGAAAAGAGAATATATTTGTATTGTTCTTAATGCGAACCACTCTTGTCCAACTGGTTAATAACTTTCACTGCAAGTATCGTTGGTGTTATTTGAATTATTTTTCATAAAAATCTCATATTTTCACCCTGCCAGAGATTCAATATAAAACTTACATTATCCACAT
>NZ_AEJZ01000214.1:0-1208 GCF_000208525.1 Escherichia sp. TW14182 | reverse complement strand
CCAGCCGCCAATGACGCGAATGTCAAACTGGGTATCGCAGGTCTGCTCTGCCAGATTCAACGTGCCTTCCCCTGTCAGTGCCAACACCGGCGATTGACCTTGCATGTCGTTTAACGTCACGAGGCCATTATGTAGCGTGAGATCGGTCGTAAAGCGGTCGAGACGAGTCACATTATCGAAGTTTTCAGCGGCCTTCACATCACCGCCGTTACGTTCTACCGCTTGCTGAATCATCTGCTGGAAGTTCATCCCTTCCATGCGCGTGTCGGTCATTTCAACATGCGCTTGCCCTTGCCAGTTGTGGCGGAATGCGTCGGCATCAATATCAGCGCCAGAGAAGTCGCCAGCCAGAGACATTTTTCCGGTTAACGAAATCGGATAGTTAAATGCCTTCAGAATGGTGCCAATCTCAACGTTCTCCAGCCGTGGCTGGAAGCTTATACGTGGATTTGTTGATGTCGCGTCCAGCGTCCCCGGCAGCGATACCTGTCCACCGTTGAGTTTGCCTTGCAGTTGGGTGATTTCCAGCAAACCCAATTTATTGGTCATTTGCGTAGCAACATCAGTAAAATTCATCCCGCGCCAACGCACGTTACTGGCCTGCAACAAAATATCAGCCGCAAAACCTTTCAACCCTTGATAGGCCGGCTCATCAATACGCGAGGAAATGACCGGACGCGGCAGCATTGGCTGGTTCTGCCCCTGTTGCGTGGTTCCGTTTTCACTGTTAACGGCTTCATTAAGCGGTATGAGATTATCAAGATTCAGTTGCGAAAACTGCAATCTTAACAACCATTCGGGCTTTTCAGTCAGCGTGACCTGCGCTTGTCCACTAAGCGCGCTGTCATTCGCGGTCAAATTGATTTGATTAAATGAAAGGCGTTTATGTGGCTCTTGCCACTGAGCCTGGAAGCTCCCCTGCCCCTGAATACCTTGCTGTGGCAGATCTGCGCCTTGCAGCTGCCAGCTAATTTGCTCAATGGCTGCGGTTAAATCATGCGGATAATCAGAAGCATCCACCGTGCCCTTGAGAGATAACGTGAGATCGCGCTGATCGCGGTTAACCCGCCCGGAGAACTCAAACGAACCGCGATGCTGTGGATCTTGTTCCATTTGCAGACGGATGTTGCGAATCGTCACCTGCTCGTCATCTTCATGCTGGAACACCAGCAGACTGTCCGCCACTTTCAGACTGGAGATATCAAACG
>NZ_AEJZ01000215.1:0-11200 GCF_000208525.1 Escherichia sp. TW14182 | reverse complement strand
GACGCTTGACGCGTCTTATCAGGCCTACAAGCCCGTTGAAACTGCTGGTTTTATGCGCCGCATCCGGCATATTAACCATGACGTCGAATCGGTTGTTCAGAATGCCCACGCTGCATCACCCGCTGCAACACTTCCGCTTCCAGCTCCGCTAATCGTACCGACCCTAACCGGCGCGGACGGGGTATATCCACCGTCAAATCCAGACCAATTTTTCCTTCTTCAATTAACAGCACCCGGTCAGCCATCGCCACCGCTTCGCTCACATCATGCGTTACCAGCAAGACGGTAAAACCGTGCTCCTGCCAAAGTGACACAATCAAATCCTGCATCTCCAGTCGCGTTAAGGCGTCCAGTGCCCCGAGCGGTTCATCAAGCAACAATAAACCCGGTCGATGAATCAACGCTCTTGCCAGCGCCACACGTTGTTTTTGCCCGCCAGAAAGTGCGGCAGGCCATTCCCCAGCCCGATTCTCTAGCCCTACCGCAGCCAGCGCCTGACGCGCGGCATCGCGCCACTGGCCTTTCAGACCTAACCCAACGTTATCAATTACCGATTTCCACGGCAGTAAACGGGCATCCTGAAACATCATGCGTGTATCGTCCTGAATTTCGGCAAGTGGCGTTGTGCCCGCTAACACATCGCCTGCGGTTGGCGTTTCCAGCCCCGCCAACAGGCGCAGCAGGGTACTTTTACCACCGCCGCTGCGACCGACCACCGCCACAAACTGACCTGCCGGAATATGTAGATCAAGTTGATTCAGAACGATATTTTCTGCGTAATGTTTACTTACAGCATTGAGCAATAGCGGTGTGCCCTGGTTCAATCGTGCAGTATTCATACCGTGGCCTCCTTCAGATGATAAGCCGGGTTCCAGCGCAGCCAGACGCGCTCTAACAATTGGGCGCTGACGTCAGCAAGTTTGCCGAGCAGGGCGTAAAGAATAATGGCGACTACCACCACATCCGTTTGCAGAAACTCCCGCGCATTCATCGCCAGATAGCCAATGCCGGAATTAGCAGAAATGGTTTCGGCAACAATCAGCGTCAGCCACATCAGACCTAACGCAAAGCGCACACCGACCATAATTGAGGGCAGGGCACCGGGCAGAATCACATGGATAAACAGCGGCACGCCGGATAAGCCATAGCTGCGCGCCATCTCTACCAGCCCACGATCGATATTACGAATGCCGTGCCAGGTGTTGATATAAATGGGGAATAGCGTGCCAAGCGCCACCAGGAAAATCTTTGCGGACTCATCAATGCCAAACCACAAAATCACCAGTGGGATCAGCGCCAGATGTGGCACGTTGCGCAACATCTGAATTGAGGTATCCAGTAGTCGCTCACCCCAGCGCGACAGCCCGCTAATCAGCCCCAGAATCAACCCCAGCGATCCGCCAATGGAAAAACCAATCAGCGCCCGCCATGAACTTATCGCCAGATGCTGCCACAATTCGCCGCTGGCTGAGAGCGTCCAGAACGCCGCGACCACCCCTTGCGGCGAGGGCAAAATACGCGTCGACAACCAGCCAACTGACGAGGCCAGTTGCCACACCGCCACGATGCCCACCGGTAAAAACCAGGGGGCAACGCGCAATAACCACTTTTTCACTGGCGTTGCCATCATCTTGTTCCTTAGCTTTGCGCGACTTTACGTGGGATAAACTCATTTGCCACCGCTTCGCCTTGCGGATTCAGCGGCTGCGGCTGGGGAATTTCCGGGATGGCGACATCCAGATGCGGGAACAGCAACTCGCCAACCCGATACGCTTCTTCCAGATGTGGATAGCCAGAAAGGACAAAACTGTCGATGCCAAGCGCGGCGTATTCGTTGATTCGCGCAGCGACTGTCGGCCCATCGCCCACCAGCGCCGTCCCGGCACCGCCGCGTACTAAGCCAACTCCCGCCCATAAATTGGGGCTGATCTCCAGATTGTCGCGCTTACCGTTATGCAGCGCCGCCATTCGTTGTTGACCTACGGAATCCGTCCGGGCAAATGCTTCTTGTGCTTTGGCAATCGTCTTATCATCAAGATGGGAGATTAACCGTTCGGCGGCCTGCCAGGCTTCGTCGTTGGTTTCGCGGACAATTACATGCAGACGAATACCGAAACGGATTTTGCGACCATGTGCGGCAGCTTTTGCCCGCACTTGTTCTATCTTCTCTTTTACCCGCTCCGGCGGCTCGCCCCAGGTGAGATAGAGATCAACCTGTTCGGCAGCCAGATCCTGAGCAACGTCGGACGATCCGCCAAAGTAAAGTGGCGGATACGGCTGTTGAATCGGCGGGAAGAGCAGTTTTGCTCCGCGCACATGAATATGTTTACCGTTGAAATCGACGGTTTCTCCCTGCAATAAACGTCGCCAGACCTGAGTAAATTCCGCCGAGGCTTCGTAACGCTCGCTATGATCAAGGAACACGCCGTCGCCTGCCAGCTCTTGCGGATCGCTGCCTGTGACCAGGTTAAACAACGCGCGTCCATTAGAGAGGCGATCAAGCGTGGCAGCCTGGCGAGCGGCTACGGTAGGCGATGTCACACTTGGGCGTAGAGCGACGAGGAACTTAAGCCGTTGCGTCACCGGGATCATCGATGCCGCCACCAGCCACGCATCTTCGCAGGAACGGCCTGTTGGGATCAGCACGCCGGTATAACCAAGACGATCCGCCGCTTGCGCAATCTGTTGCAGATACCCATGATCAACCGGGCGAGACCCTTCTTCCGTTCCCAGATAATGACCGTCACCGTGCGTGGGTAAAAACCAGAACATATTCAGACTCATAATTGTTTTCCTTCCAGTTGAGTGGGCTGCCAGATGCGTTGGCGGATATCGACTTTTTTCGGCACCAGGCGATTTTCATAAAACAGGTCGGCAGTGTGTTGCTGTAAAGCAGCAACCTCGGCGTTCACGGGTTTGATGGTGGTAGGGGGGCGATGGTCAAGATATGAGGCAATGACCGGCGCCGGTAAACCCATTGTTTTTGCCAACAGGGCGATGCTTTGTTCGCGCTGGCTATGGGTTAACGCATCGGCCTCGCTAAAGGTTGCCAGTACGCCCTGAATAAATGCGCCGTTTTTTTCTGCATACGGACGGGCTGCCAGATAAAACGATCCGGTTTGATTGAGATCGGTGCCATCTTTCAGCACCCGCACGCCGCCCTGCAATAACGCAGCGGAATAGTAGGGATCCCAGATAGCCCAGGCGTCGACGTTACCCTGCTGAAATGCAGCGCGCGCATCGGCGGGCGTCAGATAGGTCGGCTGAATATCAGTGAAATTAAGCCCGGCCTGTTGCAGTGCGCGCAGTAAAAGGTTGTGCGAACTTGAACCTTTCTGAAACGCGACTTTGTGGCCCTTTAGTTCAGCCACAGTTTTGATCGGGCTGTTTTCGGGCACCAGAATCACTTCGGCTTTTGGTTTCGGTGGCTCGACACCGACGTAGACCAAATCAGCACCGGCGGCCTGAGCAAAAATTGGAGGAATGTCCCCCGTACTGCCCAGATCGATACTGCCGACGTTTAACGCCTCCAACATTTGCGGACCAGCGGGAAACTCCACCCACGAGATTTTGGTTTGCGGATAGCGTGTTTCCAGTAACTGGTGGCTTTTTGCCAGCACCATGCTGATGCTGCCTTTTTGATAACCTATCCGTAACGCTTCAGGAGAAGACTCCGCAGCAATCGTGAGCGTAGAGACGCTGAATAATCCCATCAGCACCAGTTTAAAAATATTACGCATGAGCGTTACCTCGCAGAGAGAGAAGGTCAGGAACCTGGACATCGCGGCGGTGCAGCGCCTGCCAGAAGGTATCGAGCGCGGTATCTAGACGGGATTGCAGATTCGGCGTGAATTGCGGCTTATGTTGGAAATCAAGCACCTGCGAGTCATCGGCAAATACGCCGTGTAAGATTTCCTGCGCTTTTAAGGCGCTTAGTACCGGTTTGAGGGCATAATCGACAGCCAGTAGATGAGCCACCGTGCCACCTGTCGCCAGCGGCAACACCACTTTTCCTTGTAGTGCGCGTTCTGGTAGCAGGTCGAGAAGCGTTTTCAGTGCGCCGGAATAGGCGGCTTTGTAGACGGAAGTGGCGACAATCAGCCCATCAGCCTCTTGCAACTGATCGGTGAAAGTCTTGAGCGCCGGACTATCGAAACGGGCATAAAGCAAATCTTCCGGGGCGAAGTTTTGCAGATTCCAGTGATAAACTTCCACATCCAGGCCATTCAATTTTTCCCGCGCATATTCCAGCAAAGAGCTGGAGCGAGAAGGAAAGCGAGGACTTCCTGCCAGGGTAATGACACGCATACTCTCTCCTTATAACCAATAGTTCTTGTTTTGTTAAAATTGATAACAATTCGGTCAGTCTGACAGAGAGAGCTTGTGAGTCGAAATGATTTATCTGATGAAGAAAAGCCAAAAAAAGCATAAAAAAAGCACAACAAGAAAACGTTTGCTATTTATTGCCACAGGTCAATTCCCTTTTGATCCGAACTCGCACATAATACGCACCCGGTTTGCACACCGGGAATCCAGGAGAGTTCATGTACTACCCCTTCGTTCGTAAAGCCCTTTTTCAGCTCGATCCTGAGCGCGCTCATGAGTTTACTTTTCAGCAATTACGTCGCATTACCGGAACGCCGTTTGAAGCACTTGTTCGACAGAACGTTCCAGCGAAACCGGTTAACTGCATGGGACTGACCTTTAAAAATCCGCTTGGTCTGGCTGCCGGTCTTGATAAAGACGGGGAGTGTATTGACGCTTTAGGCGCAATGGGATTTGGATCGATCGAGATCGGCACTGTCACCCCTCGTCCACAACCAGGAAATGACAAGCCGCGTCTCTTCCGTCTGGTGGATGCTGAAGGTTTGATCAACCGTATGGGCTTTAATAACCTCGGCGTTGATAACCTCGTTGAGAACGTTAAAAAAGCACATTATGACGGCGTTCTGGGAATTAATATCGGTAAAAATAAAGATACACCGGTTGAGCAAGGCAAAGATGACTATCTGATTTGTATGGAAAAAATCTACGCCTATGCAGGATATATTGCCATCAATATTTCATCACCGAATACCCCAGGATTACGTACTCTGCAATATGGCGAAGCACTGGATGATTTATTAACGGCAATTAAAAATAAGCAAAATGATTTGCAAGCGATGCACCATAAATATGTGCCGATCGCAGTGAAGATCGCGCCGGATCTTTCTGAAGAAGAGTTGATCCAGGTTGCCGATAGTTTGGTACGTCATAATATTGATGGCGTTATTGCGACTAATACCACCCTCGATCGTTCTTTAGTTCAGGGAATGAAAAATTGCGATCAAACCGGTGGCTTAAGTGGTCGTCCGTTGCAATTAAAAAGCACAGAAATTATTCGCCGCTTGTCGCAGGAATTAAACGGTCGTTTACCGATCATTGGTGTTGGTGGTATTGACTCGGTTATTGCTGCCCGTGAGAAGATAGCAGCGGGGGCTTCACTGGTGCAAATTTATTCTGGTTTTATTTTTAAAGGACCACCGCTGATTAAAGAAATCGTTACTCATATCTAATTATTTCTTTCACTTTCTCTTTATAAGATAATCAGGGCTTTATTTTCAGCCCTGGTTGTTTTATATTCATTCCTGTTACTTATTTAGACATTTTGTACTTTTCTTGTTGAGGTTATTAAGCAAAGCGACAATGGAATGTGTTGCAGTGAATTTATAGGGTAGAGGAGAGGCATATGCGAATTAAACCAGACGATAACTGGCGTTGGTATTACGATGAAGAGCATGATCGAATGATGCTTGATTTAGCCAATGGTATGCTGTTTCGCTCACGTTTTGCGCGTAAAATGTTGACGCCGGATGCTTTTTCTCCTGCGGGATTTTGCGTTGATGACGCCGCGCTCTATTTCACGTTTGAAGAAAAATGCCGCGACCTTAACTTATCAAAAGAACAAAAAGCTGAACTGGTGCTTAATGCACTGGTAGCGATTCGTTATCTCAAACCGCAAATGCCGAAAAGCTGGCATTTTGTTTCTCATGGCGAAATGTGGGCACCAGCGTCGGGTGATGCTGCCTGTGTCTGGTTAAGCGACACCAATGAGCAGGTCAATTTACTGGTTATTGAATCTGGCGAAAATGCCGCACTGTGCCTGCTGGCGCAACCTTGCGTCGTCATCGCCGGGCGCGCCATGCAACTGGGTGACGCCATCAAAATTATGAATGACAGGCTGAGACCGCATGTGAGTTATGACAGCGTCAGCCTTGAACAAGCCGTTTAACTTTTCAGTTTCAATGCAGTCTTCGGTACGCAACTACAGCAAAGAATTGTTCCATCGTCGCTCATAGCTGATTTTTTCAGCGGGGTGACTTCGCCTTCGAGAAGCTGAACACGACAACTTCCGCATATGCCGGCACGGCAAGAATAGGGAATACGAATCCCTTGATTTTCTAATTGTTCCAGCAGTACCTGTTGGTTATTACCGCGAAATGCCCGCCCTTGCCAGTTGATGTCAACATTCGCGTTTGGTTGTTGTGTCGCGGAGAAAGTATCGTCGGCTGCGGCCGCACCGTAGACTTTTGCCGGTGCTGTCGCCAGGATTTCCACCTCATCGCCAACACGGATAACACCACTGTTACGGGCAATTAAGTTTTGACCGAAATCGACATCGCCGTTATCCTGGGCTGTACGGAAAGATTGCAGCGTTTTTAATGGTTCGCCAGCCGGATGCTTTTGCCCTTTTTCCGGGCTAACGGTGGTGAAAATACAACGGCTACAAGGTTTCACCACATCGAACACCACATCGCCAATACGAATCACTTTCCAGGTGTCTTCTTCCCACGCGGCTACGCCAGAAACAACCAGATTGGGGCGGAATTGTTCCATTTTGACGCTTGCCGGACAGCGTTGTTGGAGATCGCGCAATGAAGCTTCATTGACGAGCAGATACGGATAGCCATCAGCGAATGACAGGGGTACAGTGTTGTGGCGTTTTACGCGCCGCGTCATCTGTGGCCCCACCCAGCGCAATTGCACGTCGCGGGAGAAAAATCCGCTTAACCATTTGTTTATCTCATCTGGCGCAATGCGCGCAGTAAAATGGTTACCCCACACTTCCGTTGGTGCGTCCTGTTCGGCGAAATCGGCAAAGCGTACCCACGCACTACTACCATCGGGCGCAGTGAGATGCAGACCGTCATGAACGGGAGATGGGGTAAAGCGCACCATCTGTGGAAACTGACGGGCGGTAATAAATGTACCGTCGGGTTCTGTCAGCATAAAAATGCGATCGAAGGCCAGCCCGCTGATATCTGCAAGAGCGTGTGTCAGACCGATGCCACGCATGGATTTAACAGGATGAATAAAAAGCCGGGTTAATGTCGCCACGGTGCGGTCCCCAAATGAAAATAAGCCCTCAACTTTATGACATGACGGACTTATTAGCTATAATGCGCAACAATTTTCTTAGAGTAAAAGTGACGATATGAATTCTCTGTTTGCCAGTACGGCCCGTGGGCTGGAAGAGCTGTTAAAAACTGAACTGGAAAACCTGGGGGCCGTTGAATGCCAGGTGGTTCAGGGTGGGGTCCATTTCAAGGGCGACACGCGGCTTGTATACCAGAGCCTGATGTGGAGCCGCCTGGCCTCGCGTATTATGTTGCCGCTGGGCGAGTGTAAGGTTTACAGCGATTTAGACCTCTATCTCGGCGTTCAGGCGATCAACTGGACAGAGATGTTTAATCCTGGCGCGACCTTTGCTGTCCACTTTAGCGGTCTGAATGACACTATCCGCAACAGCCAATACGGTGCGATGAAAGTTAAAGACGCAATTGTTGATGCTTTCACGCGTAAAAATCTGCCGCGACCAAATGTTGATCGCGATGCGCCGGACATCCGCGTTAACGTCTGGCTGCATAAAGAAACCGCCAGTATCGCCCTTGATCTCAGTGGTGATGGTTTGCATCTGCGTGGCTATCGTGATCGTGCAGGTATTGCGCCAATCAAAGAAACACTGGCGGCTGCCATTGTGATGCGATCTGGCTGGCAGCCAGGAACACCACTGCTCGACCCGATGTGTGGTTCCGGTACGTTGCTGATTGAAGCCGCGATGCTGGCGACCGACCGCGCGCCGGGCTTGCACCGTGGGCGTTGGGGATTTAGCGGCTGGGCGCAGCACGACGAAGCCATCTGGCAGGAAGTGAAAGCGGAAGCACAAACTCGCGCCCGTAAAGGTCTGGCAGAATACAGCTCTCATTTCTACGGTTCCGACAGCGATGCGCGGGTGATTCAACGTGCGCGTACTAACGCCCGCCTGGCGGGGATTGGCGAACTGATCACTTTTGAGGTGAAAGATGTCGCGCAACTGACCAATCCGCTACCAAAAGGACCGTATGGCACCGTACTGAGCAACCCGCCATACGGTGAGCGTCTGGACAGCGAACCGGCGCTGATTGCGCTGCATAGCCTGCTGGGCCGAATCATGAAAAACCAGTTCGGTGGCTGGAATCTCTCTTTATTCAGCGCCTCGCCGGATTTGTTAAGTTGTCTGCAATTGCGCGCAGACAAACAGTACAAGGCGAAAAATGGCCCGCTGGACTGCGTGCAGAAAAACTACCACGTTGCCGAAAGTACCCCGGACAGCAAACCGGCGATGGTGGCGGAAGATTACGCCAACCGTCTGCGTAAGAACCTGAAGAAATTCGAAAAATGGGCGCGGCAGGAAGGGATTGAATGTTACCGCCTGTATGACGCCGATTTGCCAGAATACAACGTCGCTGTTGACCGCTACGCCGACTGGGTGGTCGTGCAGGAGTACGCGCCGCCGAAGACCATCGATGCGCACAAAGCGCGTCAACGTTTGTTCGATATTATCGCTGCGACCATTTCGGTACTGGGGATTGCGCCAAACAAACTGGTGCTGAAAACCCGTGAACGCCAGAAGGGCAAAAATCAGTATCAGAAACTGGGCGAGAAGGGCGAGTTTCTTGAAGTCACCGAATATAACGCGCACCTGTGGGTGAACCTGACGGATTACCTTGATACGGGTTTGTTCCTCGATCACCGTATCGCCCGTCGTATGCTCGGTCAGATGAGTAAAGGCAAAGATTTCCTCAACCTGTTCTCCTATACCGGTAGCGCCACCGTGCACGCGGGCTTAGGCGGCGCGCGCAGCACCACCACAGTGGATATGTCGCGTACTTATCTGGAGTGGGCAGAACGCAACCTGCGTCTGAATGGCTTAACCGGCCGTGCGCATCGCCTGATTCAGGCCGATTGTCTGGCGTGGTTGCGTGAAGCTAATGAACAGTTCGATCTGATTTTTATCGATCCGCCAACCTTCTCTAACTCAAAACGAATGGAAGATGCGTTTGATGTTCAGCGCGATCATCTGGCGCTGATGAAAGATTTGAAGCGTCTGCTGCGTGCTGGCGGGACGATCATGTTCTCGAACAACAAGCGTGGCTTCCGTATGGATCTTGACGGACTGGCAAAACTGGGACTGAAAGCACAAGAAATTACGCAAAAAACGCTCTCCCAGGATTTCGCCCGTAACCGCCAGATCCACAACTGCTGGCTGATTACCGCAGCCTGAAAGGAATAGTAATGTCATTAATCAGTATGCATGGCGCATGGCTGTCGTTCAGCGACGCGCCGCTTCTCGATAACGCAGAACTGCATATCGAAGATAACGAACGTGTTTGTCTGGTGGGCCGTAACGGCGCAGGCAAATCGACGTTAATGAAAATCCTCAACCGTGAACAGGGGCTGGATGACGGTCGGATAATCTATGAGCAAGATTTGATCGTTGCGCGTTTGCAACAAGATCCGCCGCGTAACGTTGAGGGCAGCGTTTATGATTTCGTTGCCGAAGGCATCGAAGAACAGGCGGAATACCTGAAACGCTATCACGATATTTCGCGCCTGGTGATGAATGACCCGAGCGAGAAAAATCTCAATGAACTGGCGAAAGTCCAGGAGCAGCTTGATCACCATAATCTGTGGCAACTGGAAAACCGCATCAACGAAGTATTGGCACAGCTGGGATTAGACCCCAATGCTGCGCTGTCGTCACTTTCCGGCGGTTGGTTGCGTAAAGCGGCGTTGGGACGCGCGCTGGTGAGCAATCCGCGCGTGTTACTGCTCGACGAACCGACTAACCACCTGGATATCGAAACCATCGACTGGCTGGAAGGGTTCCTTAAAACCTTCAATGGGACGATTATTTTCATCTCCCACGACCGTTCGTTTATTCGCAATATGGCGACGCGCATTGTTGATCTCGATCGCGGCAAGCTGGTGACCTATCCAGGGAATTACGACCAGTACCTGCTGGAAAAAGAAGAAGCCCTGCGCGTGGAAGAGCTGCAAAACGCCGAGTTCGACCGCAAACTGGCGCAGGAAGAGGTGTGGATCCGTCAGGGGATCAAAGCGCGTCGTACCCGTAACGAAGGTCGCGTGCGTGCATTGAAAGCGATGCGTCGTGAACGTAGCCAACGCCGGGAGGTAATGGGTACGGCGAAGATGCAGGTCGAAGAAGCCAGCCGCTCCGGTAAAATAGTCTTTGAAATGGAAGATGTTTGCTATCAGGTTGAGGGCAAACAACTGGTGAAAGACTTTTCCGCTCAGGTACAACGTGGCGACAAAATTGCGCTGATTGGCCCGAATGGCTGCGGTAAAACCACGCTGTTAAAACTGATGCTGGGGCAACTTCAGCCAGACAGCGGACGTATTCACGTTGGCACCAAACTTGAAGTGGCTTATTTCGATCAGCACCGCGCGGAACTGGATCCCGATAAAACGGTGATGGATAACCTTGCCGAAGGTAAGCAAGAGGTGATGGTTAACGGTAAACCACGCCACGTGCTGGGTTATTTGCAGGACTTCCTGTTCCATCCGAAACGGGCGATGACGCCGGTACGTGCGCTTTCTGGCGGGGAACGTAACCGTCTGCTGTTAGCACGTTTGTTCCTTAAGCCAAGCAATTTACTGATCCTCGACGAACCGACCAACGACCTTGACGTCGAAACGCTCGAACTGCTTGAAGAGCTAATCGACAGCTACCAGGGGACGGTGTTGTTAGTAAGCCACGATCGTCAGTTTGTCGATAACACTGTGACAGAATGCTGGATCTTTGAAGGCGGCGGCAAAATTGGTCGTTATGTTGGCGGTTATCATGATGCCCGTGGTCAGCAAGAACAGTATGTGGCGC
>NZ_AEJZ01000216.1:0-2467 GCF_000208525.1 Escherichia sp. TW14182 | reverse complement strand
CTCTGTTCTGACTGCTGGTTCGCAGGCTGGTACGGTACGTGTAACTGCAAAAGTAATGGATAAAACATTTACTCTCAGTATTAAGCAAACAGCAGCAACAGAACCTGATTCTGAGGTCAGTGCTGTTTTAACCGCTGCACCAGCAGAACAGGTAGTTGGTTACAATATCAATCTACAACTGGCAGTGAAGGATTCACAAGGAAATGCAATCACTGGTGATAACACTCTGAGCTTTTATGCTCTTAACCAGGCAGAAGGAGTCGAGTTTGGGGCTGTAACGGAAAAAGACGGTGTCTATAGCGCGACAGTAACTTCAAAACGAGCTGGTAAGATTCGGATCGGTGTTAAATCGGGTAGTCACAATTTCTCAGGTATTGAGAAAGAAATCTCCTTTATTGAAGATCGAACACAGTTCGCATTCTCTCGTATTGAAGCCAGTAAAAATAATGCATTGGCTGACGGCAAACAACAGAATACGGTGACTGTAAGCCTTGCAGATCGTTTCGGCAATGTTGTGCCCGGTTATGCTGTTACGCTGTCCTTACCTGCGGGGGTAACTCAAGTTGGTGGTGAACATGCTGTGTCAACTGACGAAAACGGTAATGCTGTTTTTGCGTTAATAAGCTCCACTCCGGGTTCTTACGTGATTAAAGCTCATGCTGGTTCTCAGATGTCTACTGAGTTAACAGTAACCTTTGCATCAAATATGATCGGAGCTTCACTGTCACTGACGCCTGGAAACAGTAGCTTAATTTCCAATATTCCTGCTAATGGTAAGGATGCTGCGGTATTGAATGTGCAACTGACAAATACGAATGCGTCGGTCAATGGACAGAAGATTCAGCTCATCACCTCATCTGAAGGATTGTCTGTACCGACAAATATCGTGACTGATTCAACAGGGCATGTTTCCGTACCACTTACAACGGTGAGAGCTGGTGAGTATACGGTGGCTGCACGAGTGACTGACGGTTCCCATAGTGTGGAGTCTGGCAGCGTTAAGTTAACTTTTGTACCAGATGCTGCTTCCGCAGAACTTACTATGAGTACATCAAAACAGCAGATTGTGGCCGATGGTAGTGAAAGTGCAACAGTGGACATTCAGTTGGTTGATGCCAATAACAATGCGTTTACAGGCGATGTGGATTTAACGGTTACACCATCGACGGGAGCATCATTGACCAGTAGTAAACTGCAGTTGGATGCTCATGGACAGGCAACAACGCAGTTCACAGCATCGAAATCAGGCCAGTACACAATTCAGGCTGAGTATGTTCTAGATGGGAAACGTATAACCGCAAGCAAAAATATTGATGCCGTGACGGATGTGAAGGAGGCTGTGTTGGAGATCACATCATCTGCATCTTCGGCTGTAGTGAGCGATACCAACAATCTGATATTTACGTTACTGTTGAAAAGTACGTCAGGCGAAGTATTAAGTGGTCGAGTATTGAATATCAAGGCATCTGGGCCGTCCAAATATGGTGCGTTGGTGGTTGATAAAACCACTGTAACGACTGATGAGTATGGTCTGGCTACGGTAAGCGTACATGGTCGAACGGCTGGTTCGTATAAATTAACGGCGACCTTAGATGAACTTGGCAGTGATGTTAGTGAGGTGAAGTCATTCTCTCTGTATGCTGATGAGGCAAATGGAGTATTGACACTGCATAAAGATGGAGGCTATGACACAGATGATGGTACTCCAGTGGGGGTTTATGCCCGATTTGTTGACCATTTCGGCAATCCGTTATCTGGTACGGTTGAGTTTTCTGCTGGTAGTGAAGATAGTCCAAACTCCCAACTGGTTAAAATGGAGCCTGCTACAGTAACGTTACACTGGACAGGTAATGCAGCCTCGGAGTTCAGCACCTATGAAAGCGGTTATCACTGGATTAAGGCCAAAATAACGAACAGCAAAAATACATATGAGAAAACAATAAGGACTTATGTTGTAAAGCTCCCTGAAAAGGATAGTTAACAAAACAGAATAGGGAGGGCTAAGCCCTCCCACTTTTTAATTGAGACGGACTGTTTCTTAAATTCACTTACGTTAGATATGAACTGGTTATTTTTTATAACAATAAAAGACTTTTGATTTTTGAATATCAGTAAGTAATAATGATTTACGTCGACAGACTGAACATCTGTTGGTGACTTCTGCGCTAAACGGGGACGTTTATGCGCACATACAATCTAAACTCTCTTCTCTCTTCACAGATGCAGAAATGCACCTGCGATTCTTTGCATCCAACGTTTGACCTCTGCGGAGGTGAAGCGTGAACCTCCCACAAGATGGCATCAAATTACATCGCGGTAACTTCACCGCTATCGGTCGGCAGATCCAGCCTTATCTGGAGGACGGCAAATGCTTTCGCATGGTGCTTAAACCGTGGCGCGAGAGACGCAGTCTTTCCCAGAATGCACTCAGCCACATTGTAGTGGTCAACAAAAACTGGCCACAGCT
>NZ_AEJZ01000217.1:0-11716 GCF_000208525.1 Escherichia sp. TW14182 | reverse complement strand
CCGGATAAGGCGTTTACGCCGCATCCGGCACAAACTATTTCCCTGCCTCCGGATGTGTGTCGAACGCTGCCATCACCAGTGCCAGTTCATCCACGGTAAACCCATGTTTCGCATCATCCACGCCCAGCCCAAATTGTTCCTGCATCACGGCATATAACGACGCCACATCCGATAGATTCCGCTGATCCACCGCGTGCCCATTTTCATAATGGGTGAAATGGAAATTGGTCAACGTCAGCTTGCCACCGTCCGGCAAATGGCGGCACATCAACAGATGATGGCGAAAATGCGACTGCGGCCAGTGCGCCGACCAGAAATTGCCCATCACATAATCACTTTGTTGCTGCTCGCAGAGATCAAAACGGTACATCGACTGCCAGTGCTGATGATGATTAAACTGCAAAACCCAGTTATCACCCTCCTGCAACAACCGATACTCTCCGTGTGGCGTGGTTTGCGCGATATCCGGCACTAAACGGATTGGCGCGGTCAGCGTCTGACCACCAAAACCGACGTCGGCAATCCATTGTTCACCCTCCAGTTCTACTAACAACAGACGGTGCGTGCGCGGCGGCAACGATGGTGGGTTAGATAACACCACGCGACCTAACAAACTGCGAACGTTAAATCCCAGCTCACGTAACACTCGCTCAAACACACCATTCTGCTCAAAACAGTAACCGCCACGTCGCGCAGTCACCAGCTTCTCTTCAAGCGATTGATCATCAAGCTGGATTTCTCTCGGCAGCAAAACGTCGAGATTTTCAAATGGAATAGTGCAATTGTGTTTCAGGTGTAATGCTCGTAGCGTATCGATATTGACCGCAGCAGCACCCGTCCAGCGAATACGGGCAAAATAGTGATTCAGAATGGGCGTCATCAGGCGTTTCCCTTAGTGGTTTTCTCAATTTATAACCTGGAATGGACGCCACACCGGCTATTTTGTGCGATCGCGGACAAGCATCACGTTCGCAAATCGCCAATCCCGTTAATTTCGTTACTTATTGCGTTACGAGCTACGCTTTTAAAACCACTTTCTTAGCGAGGCGATACCGTGAGCCAATTTATTCCCGTTGAGTTGCATCATGCCAGCCGTCTGTTAAACCACGGCCCTACCGTCCTGATCACCAGTTTCGATGAGCAATCCCAGCGACGTAACATTATGGCTGCGGCCTGGTCGATGCCCGTGGAGTTCGAACCACCACGCGTGGCAATTGTGGTCGATAAATCGACATGGTCACGGGAGTTGATTGAACGTAGTGGCATGTTTGGCATTGTGATCCCAGGCGTCGCAGCAACAAACTGGACGTGGGCAGTGGGCAGCATTTCTGGGCGTGATGAAGATAAGTTTAACTGTTATGGCATTCCGGTTGTGAAAGGTCCGGTGCTTGGCTTGCCGGTGGTCGAAAAGAAATGTCTGGCATGGATGGAGTGCCGCTTGCTTCCCGCGACTTCTGCGCAAGAAAAATACGACACGCTGTTTGGCGAAGTGGTATCAGCAGCGGCAGACGCTCGTGTTTTTGTCGAAGGCCGCTGGCAATTTGATGACGATAAACTCAATACGCTACATCATTTAGGCGCTGGCACCTTTGTTACCAGCGGCAAGCGTGTTACGGCTGGTTAAGCAATTACATGCTGTAACCGGGTTTCTTTATCAAAGTCTCCATTTGGGGCGCGATTTCGGCGTCCCAGACAGCTTGCCACGATTCCGGTTGTATCTGGTGTAGGGCAATGCTTATCGAACTTTCTTTACTGTTCAGATGGCGAATAATGACGTCGGTAATCTCCGCCGCCAGTGCCGTTTTTTGTTGTTCATCCAGTTCACGGGGAAAACATTTAATGTCTATGTGTGGCATTGTTGTGCTCCTTTTTAAAGACTGCCAGCAAAATTAGCACAAGCCGAAAACGTCATGTGTTATTTGATGCGAAATGATGTGCGATATATACGCCGTCACTTTAATAACGTACATATACTATTAGCTTCCGCGCCAATACGCACCCGTCCTGTAACATACAGAATCTATTCTTTATTTCTTATCATATTAAGAAAATTCACGACATCCAGCTTGCTGATTTATTAATGCCAATTATAGTTATTCTTGCCCTCAATCATAATTTTCACTCGTAATATCCTTTCTTTTATAAAGTCCTTCTGGAGACACTTGCGATGCAGCTTAACCATATTGCTAAAAGTCTGCTAGTCATGGGATTATTCATAACAAGTTCACTTCCTCTCATCGCAGCAGAAGCGCCCAAAGAGGCCTCCGCTGCCACCCAACAAGCGAATAACGCACTTTATAGTCAATTGCCGTTTTCCGATAACAGCGATTTTGCTGATGCTCATAAAGGTTTTATTGCTCCTTTACCTCAGGAAGTGATTAAGGGTGAACAAGGGAATGTAATCTGGAACCCACAGCAATATTCTTTTATCAAAGAAGGCGATAAAGCACCTGATACTGTCAATCCAAGTTTATGGCGTCAGGCGCAACTGATAAATATCAGCGGCTTATTTGAAGTGACTGAAGGCGTCTATCAGATTCGCAATCTCGATTTATCAAATATGACCATCATTGAAGGTAAAGAAGGTATTACCGTTGTTGATCCACTGGTTTCAGCAGAAACAGCTAAAGTTGGCATGGATCTTTATTATAAAAATCGCGGTCAAAAACCAGTGGTGGCGGTTATCTACACGCACAGTCATGTCGATCACTACGGCGGCGTTCGCGGTGTGGTTGATGAAGCTGACGTTAAGTCAGGAAAAACAAAAATTTATGCGCCAGCCGGATTTTTAGAAGAGGCTGTTTCAGAAAATATTATGGCTGGCAATGTAATGAGCCGTCGAGCCAGTTATATGTACGGTAATTTGTTGAAACCTGATGCTAAAGGTCAGGTCGGCGCTGGGCTGGGAACAACGACCTCAGCCGGAACGGTTACATTGATTGCCCCTACCAACTACATCACCAAAACCGGACAAAAAGAGACTATCGACGGGCTGACCTATGATTTTTTGATGGCGCCCGGTTCCGAAGCACCTTCCGAAATGCTGTGGTTTATTGAAGAAAAGAAACTGATCGAAACCGCAGAAGATGTCACGCACACCCTCCACAACACCTATTCTCTGCGTGGTGCCAAAATTCGTCAACCTCTCCCGTGGCCTAAATACATCAACGAAGCCCTCAATCTGTGGGGCGATAAAGCGGAGATTATTCTTGCCCAGCATCACTGGCCAACCTGGGGTAACGATAACGTTGTCAAACTGCTAAAAAGCCAACGCGATTTGTACCGTTATATCAACGATCAAACGCTACGCATGGCGAATCGCGGTTATTACGGTTCAGTGAGCCATGATGTGAAAGCAACTTATGTGCTTTATCTTGGCTGGTTTGATGGTAACCCCGCGACTCTTGATGAACTGCCACCAGAAGAAGCCGCTAAAAAATTCGTGGAGTATATGGGCGGTGCTGATGCCATTTTACAAAAAGCCAAACAGGATTATGACCAGGGAAATTTCCGCTGGGTTGCCCAGGTTGTCAGTAAGGTGGTGTTTGCCGATCCAAATAACCAAGCTGCAAGGAATCTGGAAGCCGATGCGCTTGAACAGTTAGGCTACCAGGCCGAATCCGGGCCGTGGCGTAATTTTTATCTCACTGGCGCACAGGAATTACGCAATGGTGTGCAAAAACTGCCTACGCCAAATACAGCCAGTCCTGACACCGTTCGTGCCATGACGCCGGAAATGTTCTTTGATTATCTTGCTGTGCATATAAATGGCGAGAAAGCGGCAGACGCTAAAGCAGTATTGAATTTTGATTTCGGTGAAGATGGCGGCACTTATAAAGTGGAACTGGAAAACGGTGTGCTCAATCACACGGCTGATACGCAAGCCTCTGACGCCGATGCGACTATCACCCTCTCCCGCGATGTCCTGAATAAAATCATCCTGAAGGAAGAGACATTAAAAGAAGCCACGGATAAAGGCGAAGTAAAAATCACTGGAAATGAGGAAAAACTCAACGAACTGTTAGGTTATATGGACAACTTTGAATTCTGGTTCAATATTGTAACGCCATAATTTTCGTGTAAGTCGGGCAGGTTCCCTGCCCTTTTTGGGTTATAAACAAACATGTATTCTGACAAAAGAAAACACCCTCATTATTCATGGAAAAACCGCCAGGATATGGTTATTCGCGGTATGGCGATTAGCCTGCCGTGGTTTGCGTTGATTAATATCAGTTTTTCATCGTTGGTTTTGCTTCGAGGGGTATTGTTTAATGAAGGCACGACTCCATGGTTTAATGAGAAAAATCTTGTACATACGATTGATATTTCATCATTAGGTATTCTGCTAATCAGTGGTCTTTTATTAGTTAGCCCACGCAACAAAGTACAATATATTCAGCAGTTATTGGTTATTCTAAGCCTACTATGGTCATGGTGTTGTTTTTATTTTATTGCACACTGGACGCTGCCTTTTGCATATCCACTGTGCGTATTACTAATGCTTAGTGCCGTTGTTGCGCTATATTTCCACACCCCATCACTCCTCGCATTTGTCATTCCATTATGGTTTACCATCCCGTTAGCCAGTCTTGTGCTCAATCAGTATGTGAATATTCATTTCGCTGTTATCTGGAGCATTTTTTCACTGGCTCTCTATGGCGGACGTTTTATTTTGTTGCGTTGGTTTGAAGAAGCATGGCAACAAAATAAGTACAACAACCAGTTGATTCATCGCCTCGATGCATTAGCTCATCGCGATCCCTTAACTGGAGTGGCAAACCGACGAGCGTTGGATAGTATTTTACGCGATGCCGTCGAACAAAAGACGTCGTTCGTTTTAATTATGCTGGATGTCGATTTTTTTAAACGCTACAACGACACTTATGGGCACCCTGCTGGCGATCGTTGTCTGATACAAGTTGCCAACGCACTGCAACGTGCAATTCGCCAGCCCGAAGATGTAGTTACGCGCTATGGCGGTGAAGAGTTTGCCATTATTCTTTTCAATGCGGGCTTGCAGGAAGCCGAAGCGATAGCAGCCAGAGTTAAGCAAGAACTTAAACTGGCGGCTATCCCGCATCAGGCATCTGCTGTTAGTGCATTTGTTACGGTTAGTCAGGGGATTGCCTGTTCTGCTCCTGCAAAAACGGCTGAACAAATAGTTGCTGATGCCGATGCCGCGTTATATCGGGCGAAAGAAAATGGGCGAAATCGGTGGGCTAAATAACTCTATTCCGCTGACATCAACAAACTTATAGGGAATATCAGCCAAAGTCAGCATCAGTTCACTCATGGTGGAACCCCATACATCTTAATCATATTTCCCCCGCACAGCGTTAAAGCTTAAGTGTAGGTCAGTAAACAGGACAACCCGGACTAAGATTTGTCATTTTTTCAGCAATCCTTTTAATCCCCACTCAACTTGTAAGGGGATATTTTGCATCGTTTATCGATAACAGGTAGGATGCTGCGCCGATAGTTTTATACCCATAAAGAATAATGGTAATAACTGTCATCGCCAGGATGAATAAACATTGTTCATGGCGGCTTATAAGACTTTTTCAACGAAGCAATCAGGGAGAGCAATGAGTAAACACGACACCGACACTTCAGATCAACACGCCGCGAAACGCCGCTGGCTTAATGCCCATGAAGAGGGTTATCACAAAGCGATGGGTAATCGCCAGGTGCAGATGATCGCCATTGGCGGCGCGATTGGGACTGGTTTGTTTTTAGGCGCGGGTGCCCGACTGCAAATGGCCGGCCCGGCACTGGCACTGGTCTATTTAATCTGCGGCCTGTTTTCGTTTTTTATTTTGCGTGCGTTGGGTGAGTTGGTATTACATCGCCCTTCCAGTGGTAGTTTTGTCTCTTATGCCCGTGAGTTTTTGGGTGAGAAAGCCGCTTATGTTGCCGGCTGGATGTATTTCATCAACTGGGCGATGACCGGGATTGTCGATATCACCGCCGTCGCACTGTATATGCATTACTGGGGCGCGTTTGGCGGCGTGCCGCAATGGGTATTTGCACTCGCTGCGCTGACCATCGTTGGCACCATGAATATGATTGGTGTGAAATGGTTCGCAGAGATGGAGTTCTGGTTTGCGCTGATTAAAGTGCTCGCCATTGTGACCTTTTTGGTCGTGGGTACAGTGTTCCTCGGTAGCGGTCAGCCGCTGGATGGCAACGCCACTGGCTTTCATTTAATTACCGATAATGGCGGCTTCTTCCCGCACGGTTTGCTGCCTGCGCTGGTGTTAATTCAGGGCGTGGTATTTGCTTTTGCCTCCATCGAAATGGTCGGAACTGCCGCCGGAGAATGTAAAGATCCGCAGACTATGGTGCCAAAAGCAATTAACAGCGTGATTTGGCGTATTGGCCTGTTTTATGTCGGTTCCGTGGTGTTGCTAGTTATGTTATTGCCGTGGAGTGCCTATCAGGCCGGTCAAAGTCCCTTTGTGACCTTCTTCTCTAAACTCGGTGTGCCGTACATTGGCAGCATCATGAATATTGTGGTATTGACCGCTGCCCTCTCCAGCCTAAACTCTGGCCTGTACTGCACCGGGCGTATTTTGCGCTCGATGGCGATGGGCGGATCTGCGCCGGGTTTTATGGCGAAAATGAGTCGCCAGCATGTACCGTATGCCGGGATTCTGGCGACGCTGGTTGTGTATGTCGTTGGCGTATTCCTCAATTATCTGGTGCCATCGCGCGTATTTGAGATTGTCCTGAACTTCGCGTCATTGGGAATTATCGCCTCGTGGGCGTTTATCATTGTTTGTCAGATGCGCCTGCGTAAAGCCATCAAAGAAGGTAAAGCAGCGGAGGTCCGTTTTAAACTGCCTGGCGCGCCCTTCACTTCCTGGCTGACATTACTGTTTTTACTGAGTGTTCTGGTGCTGATGGCGTTCGATTACCCGAACGGGACTTATACCATCGCGGCGCTGCCGATTATCGGTATTCTGCTGGTTATAGGCTGGTTTGGTGTGCGCAAACGCGTTGCTGAAATTCACAGCACTGCGCCAGTCGTCAAGGAAGATGAAGAACAACAGGAAATTGTGTTTAAGCCTGAAACGGCGAGTTAATTGCAAAATTGCCCGGCTACGTGCCGGGCAAATTCAAATTACTGACGAAGGTGCCGGATGCGGCGTGATAAAAGTCAGGCAAGTCACTCCATTTTCACCCTCGCCATATCTATTACAGCGCAATACGAATCACATCGTCCGGCTGAGTGGCTTCTTGCTGTTTAGTCGATTTTTGCTTCACGCTGACATACAACGTTTTGCCATCGGCAGACAGCGCAAGGCTGTTAGGATGAGTCGGCGTATCGAACGTTTTCACCACTTTGTAGTTTTTCGCGTCAATCACACTGACTTTACCCACCTGCCGATGCGTCACGTAGGCTTCATTACGCGCCGGGTTAAACAACACAGCCAGGGATTCCGGTGCTGCTACCTTCGCCAGAATATTGCCGTTACGGGTATCGACCACCAGCACTTCTGCCGCTTTGGAGTCAGTGATAAACGCTCGCTGGTTGGCAGTATCGAGACTGATGTTGATAAAGAAATGCTCTTTGCCATCATCCAGCAGCTTTTTACGGCTCAGGATTTTGTTGTCGGCAGTGTCGATGGTAATCAGTTCACCATCGGCGTTAGTGGTATAGAGACGTTTGCCTTTGCTATCCAACGCCAGGCCGGTGCTCATTTTACCGGTGTTCTGGATGGCGGTTTTCAGTTTGATATTCTCGCCATCAACCACCCAAATCACACTCTCTTTCCCAATACCGCTGATGTAAACAGTGTTCGTGGCATCGTCAGCAACCAGCTCACGTGGCTGCAGCGGACGCACCTCTTCTGTACGTTTGCGATCGTCCAGCACCAGACGCCCTTTCACTTCGCCCGTTTTGGCATCAATTGCCGTGACCGCACTGTTTACTGTGTTACCAAACCACAGCGTTTGCGTCGCGTTGTTGATAGTGGCACCAAACGGCTTGAGATCGTTATGGATCGCCTGAGTGACTTCCAGAGTCACCGGATCGAGACGATAAACCACACCGCCTTTGTCCAGTTTGCGGCTTTGCGAAGTGGCGAGCCACAGCGCGTTTTCTTGCTGGCTATAAGCCATTTCGTAGGCACCTTTACCTACCGCTTTACGCAGCATTTCTTCTGCGGCCTGCGTACTGAATGATGAAGCAACAAGCAATGAACCTAACAGTAATGAACCACGCAGGCGCGATGAAAACAGATGACGTAAATGCATGACGACTCCCTTTGATGAACCGATTTATAGCTGCTTCACAATGCTTCGTTGAGCATAATCTTCGTTACACCCTTGTTATAAATGGGAATGGTAATCATTATTTTCTCAAATGTGGAGCATTTCTTGTTGTTACGACTACAATTTTCTCAATTGATTAACGTATTGTGCCGTTTCGTTTTCTATAAATTTACAAATTTATTACCATTGAAGCGTTTTCCCATTCTTAACCTGGCTTTTTTCATGAAGATTTTTTCCGTCCGACAGACCGTTTTACCCGCACTGATTCTCCTTTCTCCTTCCACTTTTGCCGCTAATGAACAAACCATGATTGTTAGCGCCGCGCCGCAGGTAGTTTCTGAACTGGACACACCCGCTGCGGTAAGCGTGGTCGATGGCGAGGAGATGCGTCTGGCCACACCACGCATCAATTTGTCTGAATCACTGACCAGTGTGCCTGGTTTGCAGGTACAAAACCGGCAGAACTATGCGCAGGATCTACAACTGTCTATTCGCGGATTTGGCTCCCGTTCCACTTACGGTATTCGCGGTATTCGCCTGTATGTTGATGGTATTCCCGCTACCATGCCCGACGGACAAGGGCAAACATCCAATATCGATTTAAGCAGTGTGCAAAATGTGGAAGTGCTGAGAGGCCCCTTCTCTGCCCTGTATGGCAATGCGTCCGGCGGCGTAATGAACGTCACTACCCAAATCGGCGAACAGCCGCCAACTATTGAGGCCAGCAGTTACTATGGCAGTTATGGTAGCTGGCGCTATGGACTGAAAGCGACAGGCGCAATGGGCGACGGCACCCAACCTGGCGATGTTGATTACACCGTTTCGACCACGCGTTTTACAACTCACGGCTATCGTGACCATAGCGGCGCACAGAAAAATTTAGCCAATGCCAGACTGGGCGTACACATTGATGACGCCAGTAAGTTAAACCTGATTTTCAACAGTGTGGATATCAAAGCCGATGACCCTGGTGGGTTGACCGAAGCTGAATGGAAAGCGAATCCGCAACAAGCGCCTCGTGCAGAACAGTACGACACGCGAAAAACCATCAAGCAAACTCAGGCAGGGTTGCGTTATGAGCGCAGCCTGAGTTCGCGGGATGATATGAGCGTGATGATGTACGCAGGTGAACGGGAAACGACCCAGTATCAATCGATTCCGATGGCACCCCAACTTACCCCATCTCATGCGGGCGGCGTAATTACTCTGCAACGTCATTACCAGGGTATAGACAGCCGCTGGACACATCGTGGAGAGCTGGGAGTTCCGGTCACTTTCACTACTGGCCTGAACTATGAAAACATGAGTGAAAACCGCAAGGGTTACAATAACTTCCGCCTTAATAACGGCGTGCCGGAGTACGGGCAAAAAGGTGATCTGCGCCGCGACGAGCGCAATCTGATGTGGAACGTCGATCCCTATTTACAAACCCAGTGGCAACTAACTGACAAACTATCGTTGGATGCTGGTGTGCGCTACAGCTCCGTGTGGTTTGACTCTGACGATCATTACGTTACCCCGGGTAACGGTGATGACAGCGGTGATGCCAGTTATCACAAATGGCTTCCTGCGGGATCGTTGAAATACGCCATAACCGATGCCTGGAACGTCTATCTGGCAGCCGGGCGCGGTTTTGAAACGCCAACCATTAACGAGCTTTCTTACCGTGCTGACGGGCAAAGTGGCATGAACTTTGGTTTAAAACCGTCCACCAACGACACAATCGAAATCGGCAGTAAAACGCGTATCGGCGATGGCTTGTTTACCGCTGCGTTATTCCAGACTGATACCGATGATGAAATCGTTGTTGATAGCAGTAGCGGCGGGCGTACCACGTATAAAAATGCCGGGAAGACGCGCCGTCAGGGGGCTGAACTGGCCTGGGATCAGCGTTTTGCCGGAGATTTCCGTGTGAAAGCGTCGTGGACGCGGCTTGACGCAACTTATCGCAGCAATGTTTGTAACGCTCAGGACTGTAATGGTAACCGAATGCCCGGGATCGCCCGCAATATGGGCTTTGCGTCATTAGGTTATGTACCAGAAGAAGGCTGGTATGCAGGCACAGAAGCACGTTATATGGGCGATATCATGGCGGATGACGAAAATACGGCAAAAGCGCCCTCTTACACTCTCGTCGGTTTGTTCACCGGTTACAAATATAATTATCGTAATATGACAATAGATTTATTTGGTCGTGTCGATAATTTATTCGATAAAGAATATGTCGGCTCGGTGATTGTTAATGAATCGAATGGTCGATATTACGAGCCTGCGCCTGGGCGGAATTATGGTGTAGGCGTAAATCTCGCATGGCGATTTGAATAATATTCATTAGTGGCGGCAAGAATGCCGCCACCTGAAATGTTAATCATCATCCGCAACACGGATCACGACTTTGCCGAAGTTTTTACCATTCAGCAGACCAATGAATGTCTGCGGGGCGTTCTCTAAACCATCGGTAATTTGTTCACGATAGTGAATTTTCCCCGCCTTCACCCATTGCCCCATCTCTTGCTGGAACTCATGGATGCGATGACCATAATCCTGGCTAATAATAAACCCTTGCAGGCGAATACGTTTTTTCAGCACCGTAGCCATAAGTAGCGGTAAACGATCCGGCCCGGAAGGCTGTTCGGTGGCGTTATAGCCGCTCACTAAACCGCAAACGGGAATACGCGCGGATGTATTGAGTAAAGGCAGCACCGCATCAAACACCTTACCACCAACGTTTTCATAATAGATATCAACGCCTTTCGGACACGCGTTCACGAGTTGTTCGGCAAAATCATCTGCATGATGATCAAGGCAAACATCAAAACCGAGAACGTCTGTGGCATGGCGACATTTTTCCGCGCCACCGGCAACACCCACCACGCGGCAACCTTTTAGTTTGCCGATTTGCCCCACTGTCGCACCGACCGGCCCCGTTGCTGCAGCAACCACTAGCGTTTCTCCCTCTTTAGGTTGACCGATATCCAGCAGCCCCATATAAGCCGTAAAGCCAGGCATCCCCAGCACACCCAGTGACCACGAAGGATTTTCCGGATGATCGCCAAGTTTCACCAGATCATCGCCACTGGATATGTCGTAATCCTGCCAACCGCTGTAACCCAGCACCCAGTCGTCAGGCTGGTAATCCGGATGATTAGATTCCACCACCCGACTCACCGTGCCGCCGACCATCACGCCACCAATATCAACCGGTGGTGAATAAGATGGCTCATCGCTCATGCGCCCGCGCATATACGGATCGAGCGACAGGTAGACCGTGCGCAGTAACACCTGTCCTTCACCCGGCGTGGCGACATCATCTTCTTCAAGACGGAAATTCTCCGGAACCGGCGCGCCGTGTGGACGCGACGCCAGAACCCAACGGCGATTACGTTGCTTTTGTTGACCCATAATGCTCTATATGAACACATCCCGTTTGCAAGGCATC
>NZ_AEJZ01000218.1:0-3727 GCF_000208525.1 Escherichia sp. TW14182 | reverse complement strand
TTTGATGACAGCGTGATCCTGCCACCTGGCGCGGTGATGACCGGTAACCATGAGATGTACAAAGTCTTTACGCCATTTAAAAATGCCTGGCTGAAACGGCTGCGGGAAGGGATGCCGGAGTGCGTCGCTGCACCAAAAGTACGTAGTAGCGGATCGATAGACCCCGCACCATCCATTTCGCTGAATTACCCTCGTCAGCCTTTCGACACAGCATATTTCCCGGTGGAAGAAAAAGTGGCGATTGCGCAATTACGCCAGTTTTGCCAGAACGGAGCAGTGCTGTACGAGCAACAGCGTGATTTCCCGGCAGTGGAAGGCACCAGCCGTTTGTCCGCTAGTCTGGCAACGGGAGGATTATCGCCTCGCCAGTGTTTACATCGCCTGCTGGCGGAACAACCGCAGGCGATGGAGGGCGGGGCAGGTAGCGTCTGGCTTAATGAGTTGATTTGGCGCGAGTTTTACCGTCACCTGATAACGTATTACCCCTCGCTGTGTAAACATCGTCCGTTTATTGCCTGGACTGACCGCGTACAGTGGCAAAGCAATCCCGCGCATTTAAAGGCCTGGCAGGAAGGCAAAACGGGATACCCGATTGTCGATGCCGCCATGCGTCAGCTTAACAGCACTGGCTGGATGCATAACCGTCTGCGGATGATCACAGCTAGCTTTCTGGTGAAAGATTTGTTGATCGACTGGCGCGAAGGGGAGCGGTATTTCATGTCGCAGCTGATTGATGGTGATTTGGCAGCCAATAACGGTGGCTGGCAGTGGGCGGCTTCCACCGGAACCGATGCTGCGCCGTATTTTCGTATTTTCAACCCGACAACCCAGGGCGAGAAATTTGACCGCGAAGGCGAGTTTATCCGCCAGTGGTTACCGGAGCTGCGCGATGTGCCGGGAAAATCGGTGCATGAGCCGTGGAAGTGGGCAGAGAAAGCGGGTGTGAAGCTGGATTATCCAGAGCCGATTGTCGATCACAAAGAAGCGAGAGTACGAACGCTGGCAGCGTATGAGGCGGCGAGGAAGGGGAAATAACAGACGCGTCGGGCAATTGTGCCCAGTTGCCGGATGCGGCGTGAACGCCGTATCCGGCCTGATAGTGCAAATTTAATGAGCCATCCAGGCGTGATAAGACGCGTCAGCGTCGCATCAGGCGCTTATTAAGACTCCAGCGCCAGCGCGCGGTTTCTGAATTTCAGCGTCTGGTACAGCCAAATCATCAGTACCAGTCCTACACACGCCAGTGCGCCCCAGGTGATTTGATCAAACACTTCAATATATGCATTGATGGAATAGTTGATCGCCCCGGAAGCATCAAACGAAGCTTGCGATGTCTGATCGGCAATGACGCCAGCCAGATAGTTCGCAATCGCGCCGGAAAGCAGCATATAAATTCCGGTTAATACGCCGGTCACGCCGGGGATTTCAATACGCGTAATTTGCGACATGGCTACCGGATCGATAAACAGTTCGGCAAAGCCCATCACTGCCAGCCCCAGAACCATCAGCGGCAGGGAAGAGTGTCCATACATCGCAGACCAGCGGGCGCTTAAGGTCAGAATGCAGAATCCGGCGCTCATCAGACCGAGGCCAAGAGCAAATTTTCCCCAAATGCGCACGGTACGATTTCCCGCGACGCTCTCTTTTACCACCCACGCAAGGAACACCCCACACAGCATGACCGCGAAGGCATTAATCGACTGGAACATCGCCGTAGGAACGGTATAACCGAAAATATCGCGGTTAACGAAACGGTCGATATAAAGGCTAATCGAACTGCCGCCCTGTTGTGCGAAGGCCCAGAACAACATACTGAAGAAGGTAAGGGTAACAATCAGCCCCAGTTCTTTACGCTGTTTCTGATTTTCTGCCTGGCGATAAATTTTTGCCAGCACCGCCAGTCCAATCACCGTGGCAACAATTAAGGCGTATACCGACCACTCTTTCCAGAACAATACAGTAATCAGCGCGGGCGTTGCGACCAGCAGAACCAGCAGCCATCCCCAGTTTGGCAGGAGAAAGTTTTTCGCACACAGCACCTCTTTATTAACGCCCCGGGTATGAGCGAAATGACGATTGCCGCATAAGAAAATGACCAGCCCGGCGATCATCCCGACCGCAGCCAGGCCAAAGCCCATTGCCCAGCTGTATTCTTCCTGGGCGTAACCACAGGCGATAGGGGCGATAATAGAACCCACGTTACCCGCCGCATACATCAGCGAGAAACCGCCATCACGACGCGGATCGGTTGGCTCATAGAGTTCGCCAAGCAGGCAACTGACGTTGGATTTAAACAGGCCATAGCCGCAGACGATAATCGCCAGCGACAAATAGAGGAATGTCGGATGGATCTCGCTGGCGCCCAGCACCAGATGCCCGATCGCCATCAACAACGCTCCCAGCATTACCGCCATACGGTTGCCGAGCACTTTATCGGCCAGGAAACCGCCAAGAATTGGCGTGACATATACCAGTGAACAGTAGGCACTGAATAACGCGTAAGCGTGGGTATCGTTGTACTTCAGTTGATTGGTGAGATAGAGAATCAGCAGGGCGCGCATTCCGTAGAAGCTAAAATATTCCCAGATTTGTAGCGCGACAACGTAGTAGATAGCGCGCGGCTGTGATGCGTGTTTATTCATAATAATTCCACAGTTGGATGCGACGCCACGTAATAAAAGCGCGGTGTGCGTGTGTTTCCTTAAAGTTAAAACCTTGATACAGATCTGATTGTTTATGCAATATGCTGTCTGTTTGCATAAATATACATGAACTGAGGTGTGGTGAAATAAACAATTTGCGCCTTTTGGCCGCCTGTTTGTTTCTTAATATGTCAAAAGATTGGCTATCGACGAACAGGCGAGGTAACGCTATGTTAACGGTGTAGCTATCAGAATACGGAAGGCGCGAAGATGAAAAACACCGAACTGGAACAACTGATTAACGAGAAACTGAACAGCGCGGCGATAAGTGATTACGCGCCGAATGGTTTGCAGGTGGAAGGCAAAGAGACGGTGCAAAAAATTGTTACCGGTGTCACCGCCAGCCAGGCGCTGCTCGATGAAGCGGTGCGTCTGGGCGCGGATGCGGTCATTGTGCATCATGGCTATTTCTGGAAAGGCGAATCGCCGGTAATTCGCGGCATGAAGCGTAACCGTTTAAAAACCTTGCTGGCGAATGATATCAACCTGTATGGCTGGCATCTGCCACTGGACGCACATCCGGAGCTGGGTAATAACGCACAACTGGCGGCGTTACTGGGGATCACGGTCATGGGCGAAATTGAGCCGTTGGTGCCGTGGGGCGAACTGACCATGCCTGTGCCGGGGCTGGAACTGGCTTCCTGGATTGAAGCGCGTCTGGGACGCAAGCCGTTGTGGTGTGGCGATACCGGACCTGATGTAGTGAAACGCGTCGCCTGGTGCACGGGCGGCGGGCAAAGTTTTATCGATAGCGCCGCGCGTTTTGGCGTGGATGCATTTATTACTGGCGAAGTTTCTGAACAGACCATTCATTCAGCCCGCGAGCAGGGATTGCATTTTTATGCCGCAGGTCACCATGCCACTGAACGCGGCGGTATTCGCGCGTTGAGCGAGTGGCTGAATGAAAATACCGATCTTGATGTGACCTTTATTGATATTCCTAATCCTGCATAACGAATAATCAGAGGGATCGAAAGTGCAACGAGCGCGTTGTTATCTGATAGGTGAAACGGCGGGGGGGGGGG
>NZ_AEJZ01000219.1:0-687 GCF_000208525.1 Escherichia sp. TW14182 | reverse complement strand
GAAATTGGTTTTGTATTTGGGGAGCAATGGCGATGAAGCATCCTCACGATAATATCCGGGTAGGTGCGATCACTTTCGTCTACTCCGTTACAAAGCGAGGCTGGGTATTTCCCGGCCTTTCTGTTATCAGAAATCCCCTGAAAGCACAGCGGCTGGCTGAGGAGATAAATAATAAACGGGGGGCTGTATGCACAAAGCATCTCCTGTTGAGTTAAGAACGTGTATCGAGATGGCACATAGCCTCGCTCAAATTGGAGTCAGGTTTGTGCCAATACCAGTAGAAACAGACGAAGAATTTCATACGTTAGCCGCATCCCTTTCACAAAAGCTGGAAATGATGGTGGCGAAAGCAGAAGCAGATGAGAGAGACCAGGTATGACAACCACTGAATGCATTTTTCTGGCAGCGGGCTTCATATTCTGTGTGCTTATGCTTGCCGACATGGGGCTTGTTCAATGACACCTCAGCAAGAAAACGCCCTTCGCAGCATTGCCCGTCAGGCTAATTCTGAAATCAAAAAAGCCAGACAGCAGTTTCCGGATAAAAACGTCGATGACATTTGCCGTAGCGTACTGAAGAAGCACCGCGAAACGGTAACGCTGATGGGATTCACACCGACTCATTTAAGCCTGGCAATCGGCATGTTAAACGGCGTCTTTAAGGAACGATGAACATGAAAAGCAAAAT
>NZ_AEJZ01000220.1:0-1216 GCF_000208525.1 Escherichia sp. TW14182 | reverse complement strand
TGCCAGACCTGGGACGACGAAAATGTTCATAAGTTGATGGATCTGTCGATCAACAAAAACTGGATCGATAAAGAAGAATATCCGCAGTCCGCAGCTATCGACCTGCGTTGTGTAAACATGGTTGCCGACCTGTGGCACGCGCCTGCGCCGAAAAACGGTCAGGCCGTTGGCACCAACACCATTGGTTCTTCCGAGGCCTGTATGCTCGGTGGGATGGCAATGAAATGGCGTTGGCGCAAACGAATGGAAGCCGCAGGTAAACCGACCGATAAACCCAACCTGGTGTGCGGGCCGGTGCAAATCTGCTGGCATAAATTTGCCCGCTACTGGGATGTGGAACTGCGCGAGATCCCTATGCGCCCCGGTCAGTTGTTCATGGATCCGAAACGCATGATTGAAGCCTGCGACGAAAACACCATCGGCGTGGTGCCGACTTTTGGTGTGACCTACACCGGTAACTATGAGTTCCCGCAACCGCTGCACGATGCGCTGGATAAATTCCAGGCCGACACCGGTATCGACATCGACATGCACATCGACGCCGCCAGCGGTGGCTTCCTGGCACCGTTCGTGGCTCCGGATATTGTCTGGGACTTCCGCCTGCCGCGCGTGAAATCGATCAGTGCTTCAGGCCATAAATTCGGTCTGGCTCCGCTGGGCTGCGGCTGGGTTATCTGGCGTGATGAAGAAGCACTGCCGAAAGAACTGGTGTTCAACGTTGACTATCTTGGCGGGCAAATCGGGACTTTCGCCATCAACTTCTCTCGCCCTGCCGGTCAGGTGATTGCGCAATACTATGAATTTCTGCGCCTCGGTCGTGAGGGTTACACCAAAGTACAAAACGCCTCTTATCAGGTCGCCACTTACCTGGCGGATGAAATCGCTAAACTGGGACCGTATGAGTTCATCTGTACAGGTCGCCCGGACGAAGGTATTCCGGCGGTTTGCTTCAAACTGAAAGACGGGGAAAATCCGGGATACACCCTGTATGACCTCTCTGAACGTCTGCGTCTGCGCGGCTGGCAGGTTCCGGCCTTTACCCTCGGCGGTGAAGCCACCGACATTGTGGTGATGCGTATTATGTGCCGTCGTGGTTTCGAAATGGACTTCGCTGAACTGTTGCTGGAAGACTACAAAGCCTCCCTGAAATATCTCAGCGATCACCCGAAACTGCAGGGTATTGCTCAGCAGAACAGCTTTAAACATACCTGATAAC
>NZ_AEJZ01000221.1:0-8731 GCF_000208525.1 Escherichia sp. TW14182 | reverse complement strand
GGGAAACCCCGCTCTACCCTCACTCCTGAACTTATGTTACTCCACCCTTATTGTCAATCTGTAAGCCCACGTTCTTGCGAGGCGAATAGCAAACTTATCTGCGCCGCCGGGCTTAATTCTGAAAGTATCTTCGCTTGCTCTTAATTTATTATTGCTCTCGGTATGATACCGAATCTCAATAATTCTCTAAGAAAGGAACTCTTATGAGCGAACAAATTACGTTTGCCACCAGCGATTTTGCCAGTAACCCGGAACCACGTTGCCCCTGTATTTTACTGCTGGATGTTTCTGGCTCGATGAGCGGTAGACCCATTAACGAACTTAACGCAGGATTGGTGACCTTTCGCGATGAACTGCTTGCAGATCCGCTGGCCTTAAAAAGAGTGGAACTCGGCATTGTGACTTTCGGCCCGGTGCATGTGGAACAACCATTTACCAGCGCCGCTAACTTTTTCCCGCCCATCTTGTTTGCTCAAGGCAATACGCCAATGGGCGCTGCAATTACCAAAGCCCTGAATATGGTTGAGGAGCGGAAACGTGAGTACCGTGCAAATGGTATTTCGTATTATCGCCCGTGGATTTTCTTGATCACCGATGGCGCGCCAACCGATGAGTGGCAGGCTGCTGCCAGTAAAGTGTTTCAGGGAGAAGAAGATAAGAAGTTTGCCTTCTTTACCATCGGTGTTCAGGGGGCTGATATGAATACTCTGGCACAAATCAGCGTCCGTCAGCCTTTGCCGTTGCAGGGATTACAATTCCGTGAACTGTTTAGCTGGTTATCCAGTTCGCTACGTTCGGTTTCCCGCTCCACGCCGGGAACGGAAGTTGTACTGGAAGCGCCAAAAGGCTGGACGTCAGTGTGAGCTGGCGTCTGGTCTATTCATCAGCCGTCGGAACGTCGCATATCAGCGCGGACTTACCTTGCCAGGATGCCTGCCAGATGCAGGTTGTCTGGCTAAACGACCAGCAACCGTTACTGGTGATGTTCCTTGCTGATGGTGCAGGTAGCGTTTCGCAGGGTGGCGAAGGCGCGACGCTCGCCGTCAATGAAGCGATGGCGTTTATGATGCAAAAAGTACAGGGTGGTGAATGTGGTCTGAATGATGTGCTTGCGACAGATATTGTGCTGGCAATTCGCCACCGTATTACTGCCCGTGCACAAGCTGAAGAACTGGCGGTTCGTGATTTTTCCTGTACTTTTCTGGGCGTTATATCATCAGCGACCGGCACGTTGATTATGCAGATTGGCGATGGTGGCGTGGTGGTGGATTTTGGTGAAGGGCTACAGCTACCACTAACGCCGATGAATGGCGAATATGCCAATATGACCTATTTCATTACTGATGAAGATGCTGTCACGCGCCTTGAGACTTACAGTTGCGATGCGCAGGTGATAAAAGTGGCTGCATTTACGGACGGTATTCAGCGGCTGGCGTTAAATATGCTGGATAATTCTCCCCATGTGCCTTTCTTTGCGCCATTTTTCAATGGACTGGCGTCAGCAACGTCGGAACAACGCGATATATTGCCAGATTTGCTAAAGCAATTTTTGTCCTGCCCCGCAGTGAATGAACGCACCGATGATGATAAAACGCTGGCGCTGGCCATGTGGTTGCCGTGAAATCAACTATATATACCGCAGCTGGCGATTGCGTGACGCCAGGTCATGAATTAGGCAAAGGCGGCGAAGGCGCGGTTTATGATATCAATGAGTTTGTCGATAGCGTCGCCAAGATTTATCACACGCCGCCACCCGCCTTAAAACAGGACAAACTTGCCTTTATGGCTGCGACAGCTGACGCGCAGTTGTTGAATTATGTCGCCTGGCCGCAGTCAACGCTTCACGGTGGACGAGGCGGAAAAGTTATCGGTTTTATGATGCCAAAAGTTTCTGGTAAAGAACCTATTCATATGATCTATAGCCCGGCACATCGTCGTCAACGTTACCCTCACTGTGCATGGGATTTTCTACTCTATGTTGCGCGCAATATTGCTTCATCTTTTGCTACGGTTCACGAGCACGGGCATGTCGTGGGTGACGTAAACCAGAACAGCTTTATGGTAGGCCGTGACAGCAAAGTGGTGTTGATCGACAGCGACTCCTTTCAGATTAACGCTAATGGCACGCTGCATTTATGCGAAGTCGGCGTGTCGCATTTTACGCCGCCAGAGCTGCAAACCTTGCCGTCATTTGTTGGATTTGAGCGCACCGTAAATCACGATAATTTTGGCCTTGCGTTGCTGATTTTTCACGTCTTGTTTGGTGGTCGGCATCCTTATTCCGGTGTACCGCTTATTGCCGAAGCGGGTAATGCGTTGGAGAAGGATATTGCTCATTTCCGTTATGCCTATGCATCAGACAATCAGCGACGTGGCTTAAAACCGCCGCCACGATCTATTCCGCTATCGATGTTACCGGGTGATGTTGAAGGCATGTTTCAGCAGGCATTCACCGAAAGTGGCGTGGCAACCGCGCGTCCGACGGCAAAAGCGTGGGTAGCGGCACTGGATTCTTTACGCCAACAGTTAAAGAAATGTACTGCTTCGGTAATGCATGTTTACCCCGGTCATTTGACCGACTGCCCGTGGTGTGCGCTGGATAATCAAGGCGTTATCTATTTTATTGATCTCGGCGAAGAGGTTGTTACCACCGGCGGGGATTTTGTGCTGGCGAAAGTCTGGGCGATGGTGATGGCATCAGTAGCACCGCCAGCATTGCAACTGCCATTACCCGATCACTTCCAACCGACTGGCAGGCCGCTTCCTTTAGGCCTGTTACGGAGTGAATACATCATTCTGATTGAGATCGCACTGTCAGCGTTATCGCTGTTGCTTTGCGGCCTTCAGGCAGAACCGCGTTATATTATTTTAGTTCCTGTGCTGGCGGCTATCTGGATTATTGGCAGCCTGACAAGCAAAGCGTACAAAGCAGAAATCCAGCAACGCCGTGAGGCGTTTAATCGTGCAAAAATGGACTATGATCATTTAGTTAACCAGATCCAGCAGGTGGGTGGGCTGGAAGGTTTTATCGCCAAACGGACGATGCTTGAAAAAATGAAGGACGAGCTTTTGGGATTGCCGGAAGACGAAAAACGCGAGTTGACAGCACTTCACAACACCGCAAGGGAACGCCAGAAGCAGAAGTTTCTGGAGGGATTTTTTATTGATGTTGCCTCTATTCCCGGCGTTGGTCCCGCGCGTAAAGCGGCGTTACGGTCCTTTGGTATCGAAACAGCGGCAGATGTGAACCGCCGTGGAGTTAAGCAAGTAAAAGGTTTTGGTGATCATCTGACCCAGGCGGTTATCGACTGGAAAGCGAGTAGCGAACGCCGTTTTGTTTTCAGGCCGAACGAAGCGGTAACGCCAGCAGACAGACAAGCGGTAATGGCGAAAATGACCGCCAAACGTCATCGGCTGGAAGCCGCATTGACAGAGGGCGCGGCAGAGTTACAGCGATTTCGCCTTCATGCTCCCGCACGAACCATGCCGTTGATGGCGCCGTTACATCAGGCGGCAGGAAAACTGGCTCAGGCGCAGGCAGATTTAAGCCGCTGCTGAGCCATTTCTTATTTAACGAAATACTACTTCTGCCCAACGCGCCAGCCCGGCGGTGACGGAGCCAAAGTCGTCGCCACCTGCAATTGGAATGCCCGGCAACTGTTCTGCCAGAGCCTTTTTAATCAGCGGCGAACGGGCGCTACCGCCGGTCAGGTAGATAACGTCCGGTTTTTCCTGGGCGTTATCCAGCGCCAGTTGCACCTGTTCCAGAATCCGCGCCAGCGGCTGGTTGAGGGCGCTTTCCAGTCCATGCTGGCTAATCAACGTTGCCAGTTCGTCACCGATAAACGGCAGCGACGCGCAGGTTTCCGCTGCGCTTGAAAGGGCAATTTTGCACTCTTCCGCGCTGCGCACCAGACGATAACTTAAACGTTGCCGCCAAACTTTCTGTAACAGGGCGACTTTCTCTGGCTCGCGGGCGTCGCGTACCAGGTCGTTAAGCAGGCGACCGTTGGCGCTACTGTAGAAATCACTCTGCGCAGGTACGTCGTTGATGGCAACCGCATTCCACCACGGTAGGATCGGCAGGGCTATACCTTTTTCGGTTTCGCCACCCATGCCCAGTAACGGCATCAGGTTTTTAAACGCCAGTGCGATATCCAGATCGTTACCACCAATACGGCAACCACTGTGACCCAGTAGGCTGGATTCACGATCGAGACGCGAACGCCACTGCGGCCCCATCAGCAACAATGAACAGTCAGTAGTACCACCGCCGATATCCACCACCAGTACGCGTTTTTCTTCCTGCAAGGTTGCTTCGTAATCCAGCCCTGCCGCCACCGGCTCGTACTGGAATACCACATCCTTGAATCCGGCACGCTTCGCCGCACGTTCCAGAATCCCTTGCGCCTGGGCGTTTGCTTCATCGCCGCCCAATCCCTGGAAGTTGATTGGACGACCAATGACTGCCTGGGTAATTGTTTCTGGCAGTTGCGCCTGCGCTTGTTGGCGAATGTGCAACATCATTGCGCAGACCAGATCCTCAAACAGCGCCACCTGCTGTGGTTTTAACCCGCTGGCACCGAGGAACGATTTCGGTGATTTCACAAACCACACTTCTTCCGGATCATCAATATACTGCGCCAGTGAGGAAAGACCGAACTGCACGCTTTTCGCCGTGACGTCGATATCTTCTTCGCGGTTATAACGAAGCGCCCGACGTAACAGCGCCTGCGTTTCATCATCGTTTGCCGGAACATCATGATGGCGGTACAGCCACTCGCTTACTGCTTCACGCGTTGGTGCGCAAAGCATTGAAGGCAGCAGCGTGCTGTCATTTTCCATTTTCAACATCTGCGGTTTACCGTCGCGCATCACCGCCACTGAACAGTTTGCTGTACCGTAATCAAAACCAATAAACACGAAATAATCCCCATGCCGGTGAAGAAGGGGCGTGACTTTAGCGAAATGTTGCCGTCGCGACAACCGGAATATGAAAGCAAAGCGCAGCGTCTGAATAACGTTTATGCTGAAAGCGGATAAAAAAGGAGATGCGATGTATACCCTGAACTGGCAGCCGCCGTATGACTGGTCGTGGATGTTGGGATTTCTTGCCGCCCGTGCGGTGAGTGGCGTAGAAACAGTCACGGACAATTATTATGCCCGTAGTCTGGCGGTGGGCGAACATCGCGGCGTGATAAAGGTGGTTCCTGATGTCGAAACTAATACGTTGCAAGTGAATGTAAGTTCGGGATTAGAAGCGGTAGCGACCGAGTGCCTGGCGAAAATGAGCCGCCTGTTTGATCTGCAATGTAATCCGCAGATTGTTAACGGTGCATTGGGCGAGTTAGGCGCTGCGCGGCCAGGGCTACGTCTGCCCGGGAGTGTTGATGCTTTTGAGCAGGGCGTGCGCGCGATTTTAGGCCAACTGGTGAGCGTGGCGCTGGCGGCAAAATTGACTGCCAAAGTGGCGCAGCTTTATGGCGAACGGCTGGATGATTTCCCTGAATATGTCTGCTTTCCCACCCCCCAACGACTGGCTGCAGCCGACCCGCAGGCACTAAAAGGGTTGGGGATGCCGTTGAAACGGGCAGAGGCGCTGATTCATTTAGCCAATGCGGCACTGGATGGCTCCTTGCCGATGAAAATGCCGGGCGACGTTGAGCAAGCGATGAAAACGCTGCAAACATTTCCTGGAATTGGGCGCTGGACGGCGAATTATTTCGCCTTGCGTGGCTGGCAAGCGAAAGATGTTTTCCTGCCGGATGATTATTTGATTAAACAGCGATTTCCAGGAATGACGCCGGCACAAATCCGCCGTTATGCCGAACGCTGGAAACCCTGGCGTTCTTATGCGCTGTTGCATATCTGGTATACGGAAGGCTGGCAACCAGAAGAAGTATGATGCTGGTCGTCTTATCCAGTCTGGGGAATGAGCGAATTGTAGACCTGATAAGACGCGTCAGCGTCGCATCAGGCAATACTCAGTTAATCGCGAAATAACTGCTATTAATCAGCAAATCCAGAGGCTGAGCGTCGGCAATGACATCGCCATAAATCAGATCAACACCCATGCCGGAAAGCGTATCCATCACCAGCGGCAACGCTACTGGCCCCGCGATGGTCTTCACCCCCAGCCGCTGGGCATGACCCTGAATGATCGATATCAGCATCTCATCCATCAAATTACCCTGTACGCTGGCGCATAACTCACCGTCGAGCAGCAGATAATCCGCCATATTTGCTTTCAGCGTGTTGAAGAGCTGCAGATCGCGCCCCACCTGACTGAGCACGATCCGGCAGCCTGCCAGCCGCAATTTATGCATATTTTCTGCGTGGTCGAAAATCGCTTCAGCCGGAATAATCAGATGTAATAACCGTGACGGTAGGGAACTGCTTTCCAGTTGCTCAAGCAGTTTATCCACCAGCGGGGCGCTGCTTAACCCGGCAACGGAAAGGGGGAGGGCGATGCTTAAGCCTTTACTGGCAACCGCTTTTGCTGTCTGCTGGAAAAACTCATGTATTATCCGACGGTCAAGAGCGAGATTGAGCGCCGGATCGCTGAAACTACGACGAAATGCCAGTTCATCAATAGTCTCACCTTCACTACTCCAGAGCTTAAGCGAAATCAGCCACAAATTACGCGTAGCCGGGATTCGTGGTGAAGCGACGCCGTGGGCGATCATCATCAGTTGATTCTCTTTGATCATCCGCCACTGTTCATCGAGTGACATCATCGCCTGTTCGCTATGTTTGGCAGTTTGCTGTGGTTCGTAAATCGTCACCCGACCACGCCCACCATTTTTCGAAGCATAACAGGCGATATCGGCCTGCGACATCACGTCTGCCGCCTGATGATTGCTGTCATCGATAAGGGTAATCCCTGCGCTGGCACCTACCCGATGCACGCGGCCTTCCCACATAAAGTGATAGTCATTAATCGCACTGATAATGCGTGTGGCGATAAAGCGGGCACTTTCAACATTACAGTCCGGTAGCAACAGACCAAATTCATCACCGCCGAGTCGCGCCAGCACATCGCTGGAGCGCAACATACTGAGCATCAACGACGCCAGTTCACGCAGTAAAGCATCGCCCGCCGCGTGCCCGGCGCTGTCATTCACCGCTTTAAAATGATCAAGATCGATAAACACCAGTGCATGTCGATGATGCGTGCTGCTTACCGTTTGCAGCAGTATTCGCAGTTGTTTTTCAAAACTGGCACGGTTAGTGAGATGCGTCAGGGCATCATGGGAGGCGCTATAACTAAGCTGGCGCAGCATTTTACGTGACTCAGTCACATCCTGAATGACCAGTACCGAACCAATATTGCTGCCATCCAGCGTACTTAACGGCGTAATGCTGTAATGGACGTCGTAGCTGCCGCCGTTGCGGCAGTGGAGAACGACATCTTGTTCAATAGCGGAACGCGACGTGTCGGCACTGTAAATGTTCTCCATTAACGGCCCATTGTCGCCAAATGTAATTTGCAATGCTGTTAATAGTGGAACGCCCAACGCCTCTTCTTGTGTCCAGCCGCTCATCTTCTCTGCAACCGGATTCATAAAGGTAATTTTCATCGCCATATCAATACAGACCACGGCTTCGCCGATGGAATCCAGCGTAATGTGCAGGCGCTCTTTTTCCTGAAACAGCGCCTCGTTCAGCTGTTTCACTTCGGTCATATCAATGTTAATACCGAGCAATCGTTCGACTTCGCCTTCTTTATTCAGCACCCGATTGGCGAGGGCGCGGATATGACGAATACCGTCTTTCACGGTGATGCGAAATTCCAGCTTAAAGGGCAAGCGAGCCTGTAATGAATCACGAATCACTTTTTCGGCGTGTTGGCGATCTTCCGGCAGCACACAGTCATACCACACCTGCCAGTTCGGTTTGATATGTGGCGAAATTTCATATAGCTCGAACATCCGCTTATCCCAACTAAAAATATCCGGCTTCAGTTCCCACTCCCAGATGCCAATCCCACCCGCTTCATTAGCCAGCGTTATCCGTTCCATCAGGCGTTTGTTAATCTGTTCGGTGCGTTTAAGATCGTTTATGTCTTCAATCTGCGCAATAAAGTAGAGCGGCGTGCCATCGGTGTGGCGCACCAGCGAGACGGCAAGCAGCGCCCAGACAACGTCGCCATTACGGTTGTAATAACGTTTCTCCATCGAGTAGGTATTTATTTCACCGCTAATTAGCTTCTCAACGTGTTGCAGATCTTTATTGAGATCTTCCGGCCAGGTAAGTTGCTGGAAGGTGAGGGCGCGCAACTCTTCCTGGCTGTAACCGAGAAACTGGCATAACGCTTTGTTGGATTGCAGCCATTGCCCCTCGGTGCCCACTAATGCCATGCCGATGGCGGAATATTCCATAGCGTTACGAAAGCGGGTTTCGCTTTCTGAAATATGCTTGCGTTCAGCGCGAAAGGCGTACATCACCATGGTCATGATGTTGGCGGGCAGCAGGATCAGCAAAAATGGTAGCCACGGTACGTGACTCATCAAGTAGGTTCGCGGCGTGGCAAGTAAAGTCGGATCGGCCGCCATCATCAGCGACACCATCATCACTGTAGTGAGGAAGATCAAAAAGGCTTCCATCCGTGGCAGGCGCACGGCGCTCCACATCAGCAGCACAATAATGAAAGTAAAAGGCCACGGTAGATATAGCATCGAGAGCCAGCTTAACGTCAGCGTGATGGCTAATGTTAGTAGTGTTTCAAACA
>NZ_AEJZ01000222.1:0-29208 GCF_000208525.1 Escherichia sp. TW14182 | reverse complement strand
GTCGTGCTCTACCAACTGAGCTATTCCCGCGTACTACTTAATTTTTGCTTTCGTAATTTCGCATTTCTGCGTCGTTACGGGAGGCGCATTATACGAGAAATCTTTCCCTCTGCAACCCCCCTAAAAATTTTTTTTTGAGTTTTTATCTCAAGTGCTGAAATTATCAGCAAGACGTTCAATTTAGCGCCAAACCTACGCCGCCGCAAGTGGAATCCGGCGGTTACGTGACCAGGAAAAATTTTACAGCTTGATAAAATGCTCGCGATAGTAAGCCAGCTCCGCCACCGATTCACGGATATCATCCATCGCCTGATGAGTCCCCTGCTTGGTAAAACCATCAAGAATTTCCGGCTTCCAGCGGCGCGCCAGCTCTTTCAGGGTGCTGACATCGAGATAACGGTAGTGGAAGTAGGCTTCCAGTTCCGGCATATATTTAAACAGGAAGCGACGATCCTGACCGATGCTGTTACCACAAATTGGCGATTTCCCCGCAGGCACCCACTCTTTTAAGAACTCGAGCGTCGCCAGTTCTGCTTCGCGATCGCCCATTGTGCTCGCCTTCACGCGCTCCACCAGCCCACTGGCGGTATGGGTACGGACATTCCAGTCATCCATCAACGCCAGTTGTTCATCAGACTGGTGTACTGCAATGGTCGGCCCTTCCGCCAGAATATTCAGGTTGGCATCGGTCACCAGCGTGGCAATCTCAATAATGCGATCGCGCTCGGGATCCAGACCGGTCATCTCAAGATCGATCCAAATCAGGTTGTTTTCATTGGCACTCATGCTATTTTTCCACCCATTCACAGTGACTATATTGATCCACAATTGCGTGTATCATAGATGTTTTGCCCATCAGGGGCGACCAGGAGTCAGTACGATTGAGTAAAAATAAACTCTCCAAAGGCCAACAGCGCCGTGTGAACGCCAATCACCAGCGTCGTCTTAAAACGTCTAAGGAGAAGCCCGATTACGACGACAATCTGTTTGGCGAGCCTGATGAAGGTATCGTCATCAGCCGTTTTGGTATGCACGCTGATGTGGAATCCGCAGACGGCGAAGTTCACCGCTGCAATATTCGCCGTACTATCCGTTCGCTGGTGACCGGCGATCGCGTGGTCTGGCGTCCGGGTAAACCGGCGGCGGAAGGCGTAAATGTCAAAGGGATCGTGGAAGCAGTACATGAGCGCACCTCAGTGTTGACGCGCCCGGATTTTTACGACGGCGTGAAACCTATTGCCGCCAACATCGACCAGATTGTTATTGTCTCCGCCATTTTGCCGGAGCTGTCGCTCAATATTATCGACCGTTACCTGGTGGCCTGCGAAACCTTGCAGATTGAGCCGATTATTGTGCTCAACAAGATAGATCTGCTGGACGACGAAGGCATGGCATTCGTCAACGAACAGATGGATATCTACCGCAATATCGGTTATCGCGTATTGATGGTTTCCAGTCATACTCAGGATGGGCTGAAACCGCTGGAAGAGGCGTTGACCGGGCGCATCAGCATTTTTGCCGGACAGTCCGGCGTCGGCAAATCGAGTCTGCTTAACGCGCTGCTGGGTCTGCAAAAAGAGATCCTGACCAACGATGTCTCAGACAACTCCGGTCTCGGCCAGCACACCACCACTGCTGCCCGGCTGTATCACTTCCCGCACGGAGGCGATGTGATTGATTCCCCTGGCGTGCGTGAATTCGGCCTCTGGCACCTGGCGCCGGAACAAATCACTCAAGGCTTTGTCGAATTTCATGATTACTTAGGCCTGTGTAAATATCGCGATTGCAAACACGATACCGATCCGGGCTGCGCAATCCGTGAAGCGGTTGATGAGGGGAAAATCGCGGAAACTCGTTTCGAAAACTATCACCGTATTCTGGAAAGCATGGCGCAGGTAAAAACGCGTAAAAACTTTTCTGATACGGATGACTGACAATTAAGCTAACCGTCGTTAGAATCGTCCCCTTTTTTTCAGGATCCGGCATGAACGCCGGATCAGGAACGACAAAACAATGGCCTGGAGGCTACCTTGTTAAATTCATTTAAACTTTCGCTACAGTACATTCTGCCAAAACTATGGCTTACTCGCCTGGCGGGTTGGGGCGCAAGCAAGCGGGCAGGATGGCTGACAAAACTGGTTATCGATCTGTTCGTTAAATACTACAAGGTCGACATGAAAGAGGCGCAGAAACCGGACACCGCCAGTTACCGCACCTTTAACGAATTTTTTGTCCGTCCGTTGCGTGACGATGTGCGCCCAATCGATACCGATCCCAATGTCCTGGTCATGCCTGCCGATGGCGTTATTAGCCAGTTAGGTAAAATCGAAGAAGATAAAATCTTGCAAGCGAAAGGCCACAACTACAGCCTCGAAGCCCTGCTGGCGGGTAACTACCTGATGGCGGATCTCTTCCGTAATGGTACGTTTGTGACCACTTACCTCTCCCCGCGTGACTATCACCGCGTACATATGCCATGCAACGGTATCCTGCGTGAGATGATCTACGTGCCGGGCGATCTCTTCTCCGTTAACCATCTCACTGCCCAGAACGTGCCAAATCTGTTTGCCCGTAACGAACGCGTAATCTGCCTGTTCGATACCGAATTTGGCCCGATGGCGCAGATTCTGGTCGGGGCGACGATTGTTGGCAGCATTGAAACTGTCTGGGCTGGCACCATTACGCCGCCGCGCGAAGGCATCATCAAACGCTGGATCTGGCCTGCCGGGGAAAACGACGGTTCGGTGGCACTGCTGAAAGGCCAGGAAATGGGTCGCTTTAAACTCGGCTCTACCGTTATCAACTTGTTTGCGCCAGGTAAAGTGAATCTGGTTGAGCAACTGGCAAGCCTGTCTGTCACGAAAATTGGTCAGCCGCTGGCAGTATCTACCGAAACCTTTGTTACGCCAGAAGCTGAACCAGCCCCGCTTCCTGCTGAAGAGATCGAGGCAGAACACGACGCCAGCCCATTGGTTGACGACAAAAAAGACCAGGTCTAATCCATCAAAGGAAACGCTGACGTGCGCCTGATTATCACTTTTCTGATGGCCTGGTGCCTCAGTTGGGGGGCGTACGCCGCGACGGCCCCCGATAGTAAACAAATCTCACAAGAACTGGAGCAGGCAAAAGCGGCGAAGCCCGCGCAGCCAGAAGTCGTAGAGGCGCTCCAGTCCGCCTTAAATGCGCTTGAGGAGCAAAAAAGCTCCCTTGAGCGCATCAAGCAATATCAGCAAGTTATCGATAATTACCCGAAACTCTCCGCTACTCTGCGCGCACAGTTGAACAACATGCGTGATGAGCCGCGCAGCGTGTCGCCGGGGATGTCTACCGACGCGCTGAATCAGGAAATTCTCCAGGTCAGTAGTCAATTGCTGGATAAAAGCCGTCAGGCTCAGCAAGAACAGGAGCGCGCCCGCGAGATTGCGGATTCACTAAATCAACTACCGCAACAGCAAACCGACGCCCGCCGCCAGTTGAATGAAATCGAGCGTCGTCTCGGGACACTTACGGGAAATAGTCCGCTTAATCAGGCGCAAAATTTCGCGTTGCAGGCCGACTCCGCGCGTTTGAAGTCATTGGTCGATGAACTCGAACTGGCGCAACTTTCTGCCAATAATCGTCAGGAACTGGCGCGTCTGCGTTCGGCACTGGCAGAAAAAGAGAGTCAACAACTGGATGCGTATTTGCAGGCATTGCGTAACCAGTTGAATAGCCAACGCCAACTGGAAGCGGAACGGGCGCTGGAAAGCACCGAATTACTGGCAGAAAGCAGTGCCGATTTGCCGAAAGATATCGTCGCTCAATTCAAAATTAACCGCGAGCTGTCGGCGGCGTTGAATCAGCAGGCGCAGCGGATGGATCTCGTCGCTTCACAGCAACGTCAGGCTACCAGCCAGACGTTGCAGGTTCGGCAGGCGCTGAATACGCTACGCGAACAATCACAATGGCTGGGTTCGTCAAACCTGCTCGGCGAAGCACTGCGGGCACAAGTGGCACGACTGCCGGAAATGCCCAAACCGCAGCAACTGGATACTGAAATGGCGCAGTTGCGCGTGCAACGGTTACGTTATGAGGATCTCCTCAATAAACAGCCGCTGCTACGGCAAATCCATCAGGCCGACGGTCAGCCGCTGACCGCCGAGCAAAACCGTATTCTGGAAGCACAGCTACGCACTCAGCGTGAGTTACTGAACTCCTTACTCCAGGGTGGCGACACGCTACTGCTTGAACTGACCAAGCTGAAAGTCTCCAACGGACAACTGGAAGATGCACTGAAAGAGGTCAATGAAGCGACGCACCGCTATCTGTTCTGGACTTCTGACGTGCGCCCGATGACCATCGCCTGGCCGCTGGAAATCGCCCAGGATCTACGCCGTCTGATCTCGCTGGACACCTTCAGTCAGTTGGGTAAAGCCACCATGATGATGCTGACCAGCAAAGAGACGATTTTGCCACTGTTTGGCGCTTTGATTCTGGTCGGTTGCAGTATTTACTCGCGCCGCTATTTCACCCGTTTTCTTGAACGTTCGGCGGCGAAAGTCGGCAAAGTGACTCAGGATCACTTCTGGCTGACGTTACGCACTCTTTTCTGGTCGATTCTCGTCGCGTCACCGCTGCCAGTGCTGTGGATGACGCTCGGCTACGGGCTGCGCGAGGCGTGGCCTTATCCGCTGGCGGTGGCGATTGGCGATGGCGTTACGGCCACCGTGCCATTGCTGTGGGTAGTGATGATTTGCGCCACCTTTGCCCGCCCGAACGGCTTGTTTATCGCTCATTTTGGCTGGCCGCGCGAACGGGTTTCCCGTGGGATGCGCTACTATCTGATGAGCATCGGGCTTATTGTGCCGCTGATTATGGCGCTGATGATGTTCGATAATCTCGACGACCGCGAGTTTTCCGGTTCGCTGGGCCGTCTTTGCTTTATCCTCATTTGCGGTGCATTGGCGGTAGTCACACTCAGCCTGAAAAAAGCCGGTATCCCGCTGTATCTCAACAAAGAAGGTAGTGGTGACAACATTGCCAACCATATGTTGTGGAACATGATGATTGGCGCGCCGCTGGTCGCAATTCTCGCCGCTGCGGTGGGTTATCTGGCAACGGCGCAAGCTCTGCTGGCAAGGCTGGAAACGTCGGTTGCCATCTGGTTCCTGTTGCTGGTGGTTTATCACGTTATCCGCCGCTGGATGCTGATCCAGCGCCGCAGGCTGGCGTTTGACCGGGCGAAGCATCGACGGGCAGAGATGTTAGCGCAACGTGCGCGTGGCGAAGAAGAAGCGCATCATCACAGTAGCCCGGAAGGGGCAATTGAAGTCGATGAAAGCGAAGTCGATCTCGATGCTATCAGCGCGCAATCCTTGCGGCTGGTGCGTTCAATCCTGATGCTGATCGCCCTGCTTTCGGTCATCGTGCTGTGGTCAGAAATCCATTCTGCTTTTGGCTTCCTCGAAAATATTTCGCTATGGGATGTCACATCAACAGTGCAGGGCGTGGAAAGTCTGGAACCGATTACCCTCGGTGCGGTGCTGATTGCCATTCTGGTATTTATCATCACCACGCAGCTGGTGCGCAACCTGCCCGCGCTGCTGGAACTGGCGATTTTGCAGCACCTGGATTTAACGCCGGGTACGGGTTACGCCATCACCACCATCACCAAATATCTGCTGATGCTGATTGGCGGGCTGGTCGGCTTCTCGATGATTGGTATTGAGTGGTCGAAATTGCAGTGGCTGGTCGCCGCGCTCGGTGTTGGTCTCGGTTTTGGTTTGCAGGAGATTTTCGCCAACTTTATCTCTGGCCTGATCATCCTGTTCGAAAAACCGATTCGCATTGGCGATACGGTGACGATTCGCGATCTCACTGGTAGCGTGACGAAAATTAACACCCGCGCCACCACCATCAGCGACTGGGATCGTAAAGAGATTATCGTGCCAAACAAGGCATTTATTACCGAGCAGTTTATCAACTGGTCGCTCTCTGACTCGGTCACGCGCGTGGTATTGACGATTCCGGCTCCTGCCGATGCCAACAGTGAAGAAGTGACGGAGATCCTGCTCACCGCAGCACGTCGCTGCTCGCTGGTGATCGACAATCCGGCACCGGAAGTCTTCCTGGTGGATCTGCAACAGGGGATTCAGATTTTCGAGCTGCGTATTTACGCCGCTGAGATGGGTCACCGTATGCCGCTACGCCATGAGATCCACCAGCTGATTCTGGCAGGCTTCCACGCCCACGGTATCGATATGCCATTCCCGCCTTTCCAGATGCGTCTGGAAAGTCTGAACGGTAAACAAACGGGAAGGACATTAACTTCTGCGGGTAGACGTCGCCAGGCAGGAAGTTTGTAATGTGTGAAGCTGCCAAATGACGCCAACGTGGCTAATTTAGCAGCTTAACTTCATCTTCAGTTATCTCCGGCTCCGGAGAGTATCATCCATAACGCATTTCTTCCTGACAACTCATCGCCGGACTGGCGATGAGTTGTTATTGCAGATAATCAATCTAAAGTTAACTGAGGCTGATTCGCCATGCGGCTGCAATAGTTCTGGTAAATCGCCATCGCTAACAGCGAGAAGAAGACAGGCCCGCCAATCATCCACAATGTGCTGTCCCAGTCTCCGGCTTCAACTACAGGCTGAATGATGGTGAAGACGTTCGCAAATGTCACCACCAGTACAACAACCACAGTTGCGATCATTGCCGACATATGCGTTTTGAAAATCACAAACGGTCTGTCGAGATCCTGACGCGCTTTAAAGAACGGGAAAGCCAGCGCGAGGAACAGATATGGAATGGTCATGGAAACGTTCGCCATCAGCGTCAGCTTGTTAAAGAACGCCGATGCGGTGCCACCGCCAAAGGAAACCAGCAGGATGAAGACAGTAACCAACCCACACTGCATCCACATAGCAATGGATGGCATCCCCATGGCGTTCAGGCGCGTCATCGGCTCCGGCCACAAGGCTTTCGGCGTCCCTTGAATAATCGCTTTCAGTGGTGAGTAGCAAAGCGTAAAGAACGCACCGGTGTAGGCAAGGAACATGGAAAGTCCGGTAATACGCGCAAACCATACGCCCAGCGACAATGACGCTTCAGGTGATAAATGCAGTGCATTACCCAGAGACATCCCCAGGCTCTTCATCAGCACATAAGTAATATTACCAAGGTTAACAGAACCATTACTTAATACCTGCTGCCAGTTAGTGCTGACGCCCCATAAGAATATTGCTAACGAATAACCGATTGAAATAACAATAGCGGCAAAAACAATACCTTTAGCAAAGTTCTTTTCTGGGTTTTCCGTTTTATCTACCAGCCCACCTACAGCCTCAATTCCGCCATAAGCAAAAATGGCAAATACGACAAAAGATAACATCGCCAGACCGGACTGATATCCCGGATTCGGTGATGCCAGGAAATTAATATCCTGCGCGAAATGCCCACCATTTAATAACAAAATAGTAATGCTTACTAACAGCAATACTAAATTAAGACACATTACTGCAATACCGCCCACCGCAGTAATACGGGCAATTTTATTAATCCCTTTCGAGGCAACGACGGTAACCAGAATCATCCATGCTACAGCCAGCAGCCCAACCACCTGCGTAGGCTCAAGCCCAGCAATGCGCCAGTGCTGGGTCATATCGCTACCATAGAGGAAAGTAGAAAACGGCACCCAGACTTTAGCGGAGGTACTCACCATCCAAATGATATAAGAGGAAAACCACATAAATGTGCCGATGAAAGCAAAACGTGGCCCAACGCTATTATTCATCCAGGAATAGATACCGCCTTCTTCTTTGCGATAGGCAGCCCCCATTTCAGCCATCATTAAGGCGAATGGAATAAAGAATAATAATGCAGAAAATATATACCACGGAATCGCACTATATCCCATTAAATAATAAGCCGAAGGGCTATTCGCAAAACCGAATACTGAAGTAAAGATCATCAGTATGAGTCCAATTAGACTCATCTTTTTTATCGTGTGAGGCATGAAATCATCCTTCATTTCAGCGCGCATATTAAACGCGCCAACTAACTGCACTACCCACCGATTGGTGGGCAACAATAAAACTAAAACAGAATTGATACCTGGATGATAGCAAACATCCAGTCTTAAATTGTGCGCTTTAGCGGAAAAATGAAAACATATGCTACAGAATGGCGCCAGCTACGCCATTCTGTGTTGGATTTTAGCCAATTTTTCAGAATTATGCCCGGTCAACACTAAAGGCGATCACTTCTGCCAGTGTCTCCGCGCCCAGTGCTAACATCACCAGGCGGTCAACGCCTAACGCCACGCCGGAACAGTCGGGCATACCAACTTCAAGAGCTTCGATCAGGTTATGGTCGATAGGATGCTGCGGTAAACCACGTGCCGCACGTTTACGGTTATCCTGTTCAAAGCGTTGTTGCTGTTCACGGGCATCCGTCAATTCATGGAAACCATTCGCCAGCTCAATACCTTTGTAGTAGACCTCGAAGCGTTCTGCGACCCGATGATCCTCGGTACTGATTTGTGCCAGTGATGCCTGAGTGGCTGGAAAATGGTACACAAAAGTTGGTTTCTCTTTACCAATGTTCGGTTCCACGCCAAAGGTAAACAACAGTTGCAGCAGCGTGTCGCGGTCTTCTTCGGTATCTGCAACGTTGCTGAGATCCAGCTTTGCCGCCACTTCCCGCAACTGCGTTTTATCAGCAGAGAGCGGATCAATTTCCAGATAACGCAAGAAGGCTTGCTGATAAGAGAGGCTTTCTGCTGCCGGGCAGTCCAGCACCTGTTGCAGAAGATCGTCCACCTCGTTCATCAACCGGTACATATCATAGTGCGGTCGATACCACTCCAGCATAGTAAACTCAGGGTTGTGATAACGCCCCATCTCTTCATTACGGAAGCTGCGGCACAGCTGGAATACCGGACCACAACCGGCCACCAACAGGCGTTTCATGTGGTATTCCGGACTGGTCATTAACCAGAGATTCATCCCCTGCGAATGCCCGGGGCCAACGAAACGTGTCTCAAACGGGACCAGATGAATATCGGTTACCGTTGCCTGGCTCATACAAGGCGTCTCCACCTCCAGCACTCCACGATCGGCAAAGAAACGACGGATCTCCGCCATAATCGCCGCACGTTTTAATAAGTTAGGAATAGACGCGCTCGGCTGCCAGGATGCCGTTTCGCTCATAGTAAAATCTCCAGTTTTTAACAAGGGCACGAAGTCTACTCGCAACGCGGCGGCGAGACAAATTTTACGCAGGAATCAATCAACGGTGGACGGCGACTAAAAAAACCGCAATATGATGGTTTAGTAATTAAATTAATCATCTTCAGTGATAATTTAGCCCCCTGGCACGCTAAAAAAATCGATCTCGTCAAATTTCAGACTTATCCATCAGACTATACTGTTGTACCTATAAAGGAGCAGTGGAATAGCGTTCGCAGGCCGTAACTTTCAGATACTTACCCTGAAGTACGGTGCTGCGGGATAAAAACAATCTGGAGGAATGTCGTGCAAACCTTTCAAGCCGATCTTGCCATTGTAGGTGCCGGTGGCGCGGGATTACGTGCTGCAATTGCTGCCGCGCAGGCAAATCCAAATGCAAAAATCGCACTAATCTCAAAAGTATACCCGATGCGCAGCCATACCGTTGCCGCTGAAGGGGGCTCCGCCGCTGTCGCGCAGGATCATGACAGCTTCGAATATCACTTTCACGATACAGTAGCGGGTGGCGACTGGTTGTGTGAGCAGGATGTCGTGGATTATTTCGTCCACCACTGCCCAACCGAAATGACCCAACTGGAACTGTGGGGATGCCCATGGAGCCGTCGCCCGGATGGTAGCGTCAACGTACGTCGCTTCGGCGGCATGAAAATCGAGCGTACCTGGTTCGCCGCCGATAAGACCGGCTTCCATATGCTGCACACGCTGTTCCAGACCTCTCTGCAATTCCCGCAGATCCAGCGTTTTGACGAACACTTCGTGCTGGATATTCTGGTCGATGATGGTCATGTTCGCGGCCTGGTAGCCATGAACATGATGGAAGGTACGTTGGTACAGATCCGCGCTAATGCGGTAGTCATGGCAACCGGCGGTGCGGGTCGTGTATATCGCTACAACACCAATGGCGGTATCGTAACTGGTGACGGTATGGGTATGGCGCTGAGCCATGGCGTTCCGCTGCGTGATATGGAATTCGTTCAATATCACCCGACCGGCCTGCCAGGTTCCGGTATCCTGATGACCGAAGGTTGCCGTGGTGAAGGCGGTATTCTGGTCAACAAAAACGGCTACCGTTATCTGCAAGACTACGGTATGGGCCCGGAAACGCCGCTGGGCGAGCCGAAAAACAAATATATGGAACTGGGTCCGCGCGACAAAGTTTCTCAGGCCTTCTGGCACGAATGGCGTAAAGGTAACACCATCTCCACGCCACGTGGCGATGTGGTTTATCTCGACCTGCGTCATCTGGGCGAGAAAAAACTGCACGAACGTCTGCCGTTCATCTGTGAACTGGCGAAAGCGTACGTTGGCGTCGATCCGGTTAAAGAACCGATTCCGGTACGTCCGACCGCGCACTACACCATGGGCGGTATCGAAACCGATCAGAACTGCGAAACCCGTATTAAAGGTCTGTTTGCCGTTGGCGAATGTTCTTCTGTTGGTCTGCACGGTGCAAACCGTCTGGGTTCCAACTCGCTGGCAGAACTGGTGGTCTTCGGTCGTCTGGCGGGTGAGCAAGCTATGGAACGCGCATCTACCGCCGGTAATGGCAACGATGCGGCAATCAATGCCCAGGTTGCTGGCGTTGAGCAGCGTCTGAAAGATCTGGTTAACCAGGATGGCGGCGAAAACTGGGCGAAGATCCGCGACGAAATGGGTCAGTCCATGGAAGAAGGTTGCGGTATCTACCGTACACCGGAACTGATGCAGAAAACCATCGACAAACTGGCGGAGCTGCAGGAACGCTTCAAGCGCGTGCGCATCACCGATACCTCCAGCGTGTTCAACACCGACCTGCTCTACACCATTGAACTGGGTCACGGTCTGAACGTTGCTGAATGTATGGCGCACTCCGCAATGGCACGTAAAGAATCTCGCGGCGCACACCAGCGTCTGGACGAAGGTTGCACCGAGCGTGACGACGTCAACTTCCTCAAACACACCCTCGCCTTCCGCGATGCTGATGGCACTACCCGCCTGGAGTACAGCGACGTGAAGATTACTACGCTGCCGCCAGCTAAACGCGTTTACGGTGGCGAAGCGGATGCAGCCGATAAGGCGGAAGCAGCCAATAAGAAGGAGAAGGCGAATGGCTGAGATGAAGAACCTGAAAATCGAGGTGGTGCGCTATAACCCGGAAGTCGATACCGCACCGCATAGCGCATTCTACGAAGTGCCTTATGACGCAACCACCTCATTACTGGATGCGCTGGGCTACATCAAAGACAACCTGGCACCAGACCTGAGCTACCGCTGGTCCTGCCGTATGGCGATTTGTGGTTCCTGCGGCATGATGGTTAACAACGTACCGAAACTGGCATGTAAAACCTTCCTGCGTGACTACACCGACGGTATGAAGGTTGAAGCGTTAGCTAACTTCCCGATCGAACGCGATCTGGTCGTCGATATGACCCACTTCATCGAAAGTCTGGAAGCGATCAAACCGTACATCATCGGCAACTCCCGCACTGCGGATCAGGGTACTAACATCCAGACCCCGGCGCAGATGGCGAAGTATCACCAGTTCTCCGGTTGCATCAACTGTGGTCTGTGCTACGCCGCGTGCCCGCAGTTTGGCCTGAACCCAGAGTTCATCGGTCCGGCTGCCATTACGCTGGCGCATCGTTATAACGAAGATAGCCGCGACCACGGTAAGAAGGAGCGTATGGCGCAGTTAAACAGCCAGAACGGCGTATGGAGCTGTACTTTCGTGGGCTACTGCTCCGAAGTCTGCCCGAAACACGTCGATCCGGCTGCGGCCATTCAGCAGGGCAAAGTAGAAAGTTCGAAAGACTTTCTTATCGCGACCCTGAAACCACGCTAAGGAGTGCAACATGACGACTAAACGTAAACCGTATGTACGGCCAATGACGTCCACCTGGTGGAAGAAGTTGCCGTTTTATCGCTTTTACATGCTGCGCGAAGGCACGGCGGTTCCGGCTGTGTGGTTCAGCATTGAACTGATTTTCGGGCTGTTTGCCCTGAAAAATGGCCCGGAAGCCTGGGCGGGATTCGTCGACTTTTTACAAAACCCGGTTATTGTGATCATTAACCTGATCACTCTGGCGGCAGCTCTGCTGCACACCAAAACCTGGTTTGAACTGGCACCGAAAGCGGCCAATATCATTGTAAAAGACGAAAAAATGGGACCAGAGCCAATTATCAAAAGTCTCTGGGCGGTAACTGTGGTTGCCACCATCGTAATCCTGTTTGTTGCCCTGTACTGGTAAGGAGCCTGAGATGATTAATCCAAATCCAAAGCGTTCTGACGAACCGGTATTCTGGGGCCTCTTCGGGGCCGGTGGTATGTGGAGCGCCATCATTGCGCCGGTGATGATCCTGCTGGTTGGCATTCTGCTACCACTGGGCCTGTTTCCGGGCGATGCACTGAGCTATGAGCGCATTCTGGCGTTTGCACAGAGCTTCATTGGTCGCGTATTCCTGTTCCTGATGATCGTCCTGCCGCTGTGGTGTGGTTTACACCGTATGCATCACGCGATGCACGATCTGAAAATCCACGTGCCTGCGGGCAAATGGGTTTTCTACGGTCTGGCTGCTATCCTGACAGTTGTCACGCTGATTGGTATCGTTACAATCTAACGCATCACCAATGTAAATCCGGCCCGCCATAGGCGGGCCGTTTTGTATGGAAACCAGACCCTATGTTCAAAACGACGCTCTGCGCCTTATTAATTACCGCCTCTTGCTCCGCACTCTCCGCCCCCCAACAGCTCAACGATATTGTGCATCGCACAATGACTCCGCTTATAGAGCAACACAAAATCCCTGGCATGGCGGTGGCGGTGATTTATCAGGGTAAACCTTATTACTTTACCTGGGGCTATGCGGACGTAGCAAAAAAGCAGCCCGTCACACAGCAAACGTTGTTTGAGTTAGGTTCGGTCAGCAAAACATTTACGGGTGTGCTCGGTGGCGACGCTATTGCACGAGGGGAAATCAACCTAAGCGATCCCGCGACAAAATACTGGCCTGAACTTACTGCTAAACAGTGGAACGGAATCACGCTATTACATCTTGCAACCTACACCGCTGGCGGGCTGCCGTTACAGGTGCCCGATGAAGTGAAGTCCTCAGGCGACTTGCTACGTTTCTATCAAAACTGGCAACCCACCTGGGCACCAGGAACACAGCGTCTGTATGCTAACTCCAGCATCGGTTTGTTCGGCGCGCTGGCAGTGAAACCATCCGGTTTGAGCTTTGAACAGGCGATGCAAACTCGTGTTTTTCAACCACTCAAACTCACCCATACGTGGATTAATGTGCCGCCCGCAGAAGAAAAAAATTACGCCAGGGGATATCGCGAAGGCAAGGCCGTGCATGTTTCGCCAGGGGCGTTAGATGCTGAAGCTTACGGTGTGAAATCAACCATTGAAGATATGGCTCGCTGGGCGCAGAGCAATATGAATCCCCGTGATATCAACGACAAAACACTTCAGCAAGGTATCCAGCTGGCGCAGTCACGCTACTGGCAAACTGGCGACATGTATCAAGGTCTGGGCTGGGAAATGCTCGACTGGCCGGTAGATCCAGACAGCATCATTAATGGCAGCGACAGTAAAATTGCGCTGGCAGCACGACCAGTAAAAGCGATTACGCCCCCCGCCCCTGCGGTACGAGCATCATGGGTACATAAAACAGGCGCGACCGGCGGATTTGGTAGCTACATCGCATTTATTCCAGAGAAAGAGCTGGGGATTGTGATGCTGGCTAACAAAAACTATCCCAATCCAGCGAGAGTCGCTGCCGCCTGGCAGATTCTCAACGCTTTGCAATAACAACGCAGATGGTCCGAATTTTCGGACCTTTTATCCGCATTTCCTTTCTGTCATCTACACTTAGAAAAAAACCAGTAAGGAAACATTTATGCGCCTGCTCCCTCTCGTTGCCGCAGCGACAGCGGCATTTCTGGTCGTTGCCTGTAGTTCTCCCACACCGCCGCGTGGCGTCACTGTGGTAAATAATTTCGATACCAAACGCTATTTGGGTACGTGGTATGAGATTGCCCGTTTTGATCACCGTTTTGAACGCGGGCTGGAGAAAGTGACTGCGACGTATAGCCTGCGGGATGACGGCGGCCTGAATGTCATCAACAAGGGTTATAATCCGGACAGAGAGATGTGGCAGCAAAGCGAAGGAAAAGCGTACTTTACGGGAGACCCGCATCGCGCCGCGCTGAAAGTGTCGTTCTTTGGCCCTTTCTATGGCGGCTATAACGTCATTGCGCTAGATCGGGAGTACCGCCATGCGCTGGTTTGCGGCCCGGATCGCGATTACCTGTGGATTCTCTCTCGCACGCCAACCATTTCTGACGAAGTTAAACAGGAGATGCTGGCAGTCGCGACCCGGGAAGGGTTTGATGTCAGTAAGTTTATTTGGGTACAGCAGCCCGGCAGTTAATGGGTGCTAAGTTTCAGACCAATAATCCCCAGTACGATTAACGCCAGACTCGCCAGGCGCATCGGGTTAGCGGACTCACCGAGCAGTACAATGCCGGTAATCGCCGCCCCGACTGCGCCAATTCCCGTCCACACGGCATAAGCCGTCCCTACTGGTAACGATTTCATCGCCCAGGCAAGTAGCGCCATACTAACAACCATCGCCGTCACGGTAATAACGCTTGGTGTCAGGCGACTAAAGCCGTGCGTATATTTCAGGCCAACCGCCCATACCACTTCCAGCAAACCAGCAATAACTAAGATTATCCAGGACATATCAGGCTCCGGAGATTTGGGGCCGTCCCCGGTGAAAAGAAGCGTTTGCAGGTCGTCCTGCAAAGCAGATGGTGAAGGAGGTATTTTGCCGATTTAAGAGGAAATTTCAACGGTTACGACAGTGATTACTGCCGAGAAAAACAAACGGCACGACAAATCTGCCGTACCGTTATTGCTTATTGCTGCGCTTTCGTCGCTGCGCCAGAAATCGCGTTACCGCCATCAGAAATGTCTTCACCAACGCCGCGCGTGGTATTGCAGGCGGTTAATACAGTTGAAAGCACCAGAACAGAAAAGATCGCTGCAATTGTCTTCTTAACCATAACGTCTTCCTTTTAGGTAATGTTATTTGTGTTTGCCTATAGCAAATTAATAATAGACAACATCACCAAAAATGACGGAAATCTGATGATTTTTCGGAAGTGAAGAATAAATTAGCTGGCAGCGCGGGAGATGGAATTACCAAGATGTTTGATGTCTTCGCCGAACCCCCGAGCGGTGTTACAGCCCGTAAGCAGCGTGCTGGCAAGCAAAACAAGAACGATAAGGCGTTTCATCATCTCTGACCTGAATAAGTGATGGTGCAGCCAGCAGGCCGCACCACAACCGCATTACTTCACGCGAGAGACGTATTCACCAGAGCGGGTATCCACTTTGATGACTTCGCCGATCTGTACGAACAGCGGAACTTTAACCACAGCGCCAGTAGACAGGGTAGCCGGTTTGCCGCCAGTACCTGCGGTATCGCCTTTCAGACCCGGATCGGTATCAACGATTTCCAGTTCAACGAAGTTCGGCGGAGTAACGGAGATCGGCTGACCATTCCACAGAGTTACAATGCACTCTGCCTGATCCAGCAGCCATTTAGCGTTGTCGCCAATTGCTTTCGCATCAGCAGACAGCTGCTCGAAGGTTTCGTTGTTCATGAAGTGCCAGAACTCACCGTCGTTGTACAGGTAAGTCAGGTTCATATCGACAACATCAGCGCCTTCAGCGGAATCAGTAGATTTGAAAGTTTTTTCTACGCGAGTACCAGTCAGCAGACGACGCAGTTTAACGCGAGCAAATGCCTGGCCTTTACCCGGTTTTACGAATTCACTCGCTTCAACCGCGTAAGGTTCGCCGTCTAACATGATTTTAAGACCAGCACGAAAATCGTTGCTATAGTACGTTGCCATAAGGCCCTCTGAAATTTGTTAATTGGTAGCTAAGCCACAAAATGGCGCATATTGTAACCCTAAATACCCCATCCAGAGAAGATTGGTTAACGCAACTTGCCGATGTTGTGACCGATCCTGATGAACTTCTGCGCCTTTTGAATATAGACGCGGACGAAAAACTGTTGGCCGGACGCAGCGCCAAAAAGCTGTTTGCACTGCGCGTGCCCCGCTCATTTATCGATCGCATGGAGAAAGGCAATCCTGACGATCCACTTTTGCGTCAGGTACTTACCTCGCAAGATGAGTTTGTCGTCGCACCCGGATTCTCCACCGATCCGCTGGAAGAACAGCACAGCGTAGTGCCTGGTTTGTTGCATAAATATCACAACCGGGCGCTACTGTTGGTTAAAGGCGGCTGCGCGGTAAATTGTCGCTACTGTTTCCGTCGCCACTTCCCGTATGCCGAAAATCAGGGCAACAAGCGTAACTGGCAGGCGGCGCTTGAGTATGTTGCGGCGCATCCGGAACTGGACGAGATTATTTTCTCCGGCGGCGATCCGCTGATGGCGAAAGATCACGAGCTGGACTGGCTGCTGACGCAACTGGAGGCGATCCCGCATATCAAACGTCTGCGGATTCACAGCCGTCTGCCGATTGTGATCCCGGCGCGCATCACAGAGTCGCTGGCTGAACGCTTTGCCCGTTCTACGTTGCAAATCTTGCTGGTGAATCACATCAACCATGCCAATGAAGTAGATGAAACATTCCGTCAGGCAATGGCTAAGTTGCGCCGCGTGGGCGTTACTTTGCTGAACCAGAGCGTTCTGTTACGTGGCGTGAATGACAACGCGCAAACGCTGGCAAACCTGAGTAATGCGTTGTTCGATGCGGGCGTGATGCCCTATTACCTGCATGTGCTCGATAAAGTGCAGGGCGCAGCGCATTTTATGGTGAGTGATGATGAAGCACGGCAGATTATGCGTGAGTTACTGACACTGGTGTCGGGATATCTGGTGCCGAAACTGGCACGGGAGATTGGCGGTGAACCCAGCAAAACGCCTCTGGATCTCCAGCTACGCCAGCAGTAACTGATTAACAGGGAAGTTAAACAGAAAATTGCCTGATGCGCTTCGCTTATCAGGCCTACATCGTGCATTGAAACTCAATGAGCTGTAGGCGGGATAAGGCATTTACGCCGCATCCGGCAAGAGCAACAAACGCAAGTACAGCAACCTGTCATTAAACTGGGAAATTTAATCTTTGCACGTTGCATAACCTTTAATTATTCATATGCATTGCTGTTGTTACTCTTTATATAACTAACACCAATAATTAACCTTTCTTTTCTGTTTATATAGAGTGAGCACGGCTATTTATGTTATTTTAACAACTATTACTACCAAGCCCATTTATCTGGCTTATAAATTAAAATTAATTATTTTATTGAGAAATGGTTAGGGAGAACCTACATGGCCATAAGCATCAAGGGTGTTAATACCGGTGTTATTCGCAAAAGTAATAATTTCATTGCACTGGCACTGAAAATTAAAGAGCCTCGCAATAAAGAGTCGTTATTCTTTATGTCTGTCATGGAACTGCGCGACCTGCTGATTGCGCTGGAAAGTCGTCTGCATCAAAAGCATAAACTGGATGCTGCTGCACGCCTTCAGTATGAGCAAGCTCGCGATAAAGTCATTAAGAAAATGGCAGAAAACATCCCAGAAATTCTGGTTGATGAGCTTAAAAATGCCGATATTAATCGCCGGGTCAACACTCTGGAACTTACCGATAACCAGGGCGAAAATCTCACATTCACATTAACTCTGCATGATGGCAGTAAATGTGAATTAATTGTCAATGAGTTGCAGATTGAAATGCTGGCGCGAGCAATCATTCATGCAATTAATAATGCTGAAATGCGTGAACTGGCATTGCGTATTACATCGCTATTAGATTTCCTGCCGTTATATGACGTCGACTGCCAGGACAATGGCAATCTGGAATATGACACCTATTCTCAGCCGGAATGGAAACATAATCTGTTTAGCCATTATCTGGCGGTGCTTTATCGCTTTAAAGATGAAAGTGGTAAAGAACAATTTAGCGGCGCGGTGGTGAAAACGCGTGAAGCGACAGCGGGTAAAGAAATTGAGGCTATCACACGCCGGATGCTTGATTTCAGCCCACGGCTGAAAAAACTCGCGGGTGTGCCATCTCAGGTCTACGTTCGTACAGTAGCAGCAAATAACGCCCAACCACTGACTCAGGATCAATGCTTACGCGCAATACATCACTTACGAGTTCAGTCCATCAGCAAGGCCGCGCCACAGGCGAAATAATCTCATCTTTTTGAATGCGAGGCTGGAGCCCTCCAGCCTGAAATTACTGATAACGTGATCGTTGATCATGCCGGATGCGGCGTAAACGCCTTATCTGGCCTACAAATTCTCGAGCATTCAATCAGTTGCAATGCCCGATGTAGGCCTGATAAGCGAAGCGCATCAGGCAATTACACGTTTGTCATCCAGCCTCTGGATCACATCAGTTCGGGCACTTATAAACCTGACCGATAATCTGGCTATCCGTCGGGACAAAACTGGACAACATTCCCTGCGACGGGCTGCTGATGCCATAAATCACGTTACCGCCCATTGCAGCCGCCTGGTTGCGCAGATCGTTTGCTGCGCCGCGCATAGAACCGCCTTCTTCACCATGTTGCCCGGAAAGCCAGTTACTTTGCTTACCTGTCGCAGTACCAATCAGTTGGCACTCTGCACCTGGTTGCTCGTCAACAATGCGCACACTCTGACCGGCAGCACTCAATTCGTTACTGGAGCTACAACCCGCCATCAGTAGCGCGGCACCGACAATCCCTGCTAAGTATTTTACGTGCATGTTATTCCCCATAATCAATGAGCTGGACGCAACTCGTGTCGTCCGTGTCTGAATCTTATACTAGAAAGATGACCAAAAGAAAAACCCCCAGACATTTCTGCCTGAGGGTTTCTTTATTTCTGCAAGGTGCAGGGCAATTACATCATGCCGCCCATGCCACCCATACCGCCCATACCGCCAGCAGCGCCTAAATCAGCTGCATCGTTTTTCGGCAGGTCGGTAACCATGCACTCGGTGGTGATCATCAGGCCAGCCACAGAAGCTGCGTACTGCAGAGCAGAACGGGTAACTTTGGTTGGATCCAGGATACCCATGTCGATCATGTTGCCGTATTCTTCGGTTGCTGCGTTGTAACCGTAGTTGCCGTCGCCACCTTTAACGGTGTTAGCAACAACAGAAGGTTCTTCACCGCAGTTCAGGACGATCTGACGCAGCGGAGCTTCCATTGCACGCAGTGCAACTTTGATACCCACGTTCTGGTCTTCGTTCTGACCACGCAGGTCAGCCAGTTTAGACGCTACGCGGATCAGCGCAACGCCGCCACCAGCAACCACGCCTTCTTCTACCGCAGCACGGGTCGCGTGCAGGGCGTCTTCAACGCGTGCTTTTTTCTCTTTCATTTCAACTTCGGTAGCAGCACCTACTTTGATAACTGCAACGCCGCCTGCCAGTTTCGCTACGCGCTCCTGCAGTTTTTCACGGTCGTAATCAGAAGTTGCTTCTTCAATCTGCTGACGGATCTGAGCAACACGGCCCTGGATTGCAGCTTCTTCACCCACGCCATCAATGATGGTGGTGGTGTCTTTGTTAATAACAACACGTTTAGCCTGACCCAGGTCTTCCAGGGTCGCTTTTTCCAGCTCCATACCGATCTCTTCAGAGATTACAGTACCGCCGGTCAGGGTTGCGATATCCTGCAGCATTGCTTTACGACGATCGCCGAAGCCCGGTGCTTTAACCGCAGCGACTTTCACGATGCCGCGCATGGTGTTAACAACCAGAGTTGCCAGTGCTTCACCTTCAACATCTTCAGCGATGATCAGCAGCGGTTTGCCTGCTTTTGCAACAGCTTCCAGAACTGGCAGCATTTCGCGGATGTTGGAGATTTTCTTGTCAGCCAGCAGGATGAACGGGCTTTCCAGTTCTACTGCGCCAGTTTCCGGCTTGTTGATGAAGTAAGGAGACAGGTAGCCACGGTCGAACTGCATACCTTCAACCACGTCCAGTTCGTCCTGCAGACCAGTACCATCTTCAACGGTGATAACGCCTTCTTTACCGACTTTGTCCATCGCTTCAGCGATCAGTTTACCTACAGTTTCGTCGGAGTTAGCGGAGATAGTACCAACCTGAGCAATAGCTTTAGAGTCAGAGCACGGTACGGACAGCGTTTTCAGTTCTTCAACTGCAGCGGTAACGGCTTTGTCGATACCACGTTTCAGATCCATCGGGTTCATGCCCGCAGCAACAGCTTTCAGACCTTCAGTGATGATAGCCTGAGCCAGTACGGTTGCGGTGGTGGTGCCGTCGCCTGCAGCGTCGTTCGCTTTGGAGGCAACTTCTTTCACCATCTGCGCACCCATGTTTTCGAACTTGTCTTCCAGTTCGATTTCACGAGCAACGGAAACACCATCTTTGGTGATGGTCGGTGCACCGAAAGATTTATCCAGAACTACGTTACGGCCTTTCGGACCGAGGGTAACTTTCACTGCATCTGCCAGTACGTTTACGCCGCGCAGCATTTTCACACGAGCGTCGTTACCGAATTTTACGTCTTTAGCTGCCATTATCTTTATTCCTTAAATTCGTATGTTCAGTGTCGTGCGCGGATTACGCTTCAACAATTGCCAGAATGTCGCTTTCGGACATGATCAACACTTCTTCATTGTCGATCTTCTCAGATTTCACACCGTAGCCATCGTTGAAAATAACGATGTCGCCAACTTTCACGTCCAGCGGCTTCACTTCGCCATTTTCAAGGATACGGCCATTGCCGACAGCCAGCACTTCGCCACGGGTAGATTTAGCCGCTGCAGAGCCGGTCAGAACGATGCCGCCAGCAGATTTAGTTTCAACTTCTTTACGCTTGACGATCACGCGATCATGCAATGGACGAATATTCATTGATAACTCTCCTTTGAGAAAGTCCGTATCTGTTATGGGTGACGCCGGAGCTTACGTGGTTTCCCGGCTGGTGACCAGAGAAATGGGGATGAGGCTTCGCCCCTTCAAGGGGGAAAAAGAAAAAAAATTCTGATCAGCACAAAATCGGGTAAAAATCCTGATTCACCTCACGTTTCATCGCAATTTCGACATCGCCGTCATAAGCGAATCTGATTGTGCTACCATCGAAATCCTGCGCAGTTGCCCAATATTTGGGCGCAATCGGACATCAACCCATGAGTGGACTCAAACAAGAATTGGGGCTGGCCCAGGGTATCGGCCTGCTATCGACGTCATTATTAGGCACTGGCGTGTTTGCCGTTCCTGCGTTAGCTGCACTGGTAGCGGGCAATAACAGCCTCTGGGCGTGGCCTGTTTTGATTATCTTAGTGTTCCCGATTGCAATTGTGTTTGCGATTCTGGGTCGACACTATCCCAGCGCGGGCGGTGTTGCGCACTTCGTCGGTATGGCGTTCGGCTCGCGGCTTGAGAGAGTCACCGGCTGGCTGTTTTTATCAGTCATTCCCGTAGGTTTGCCCGCCGCGCTACAAATTGCCGCCGGATTCGGCCAGGCGATGTTTGGCTGGCATAGCTGGCAACTATTGTTGGCAGAACTCGGAACACTGGCGCTGGTGTGGTATATCGGTACTCGCGGTGCCAGTTCCAGTGCTAATCTACAAACGGTCATTGCCGGGCTTATCGTCGCACTGATTGTCGCCATCTGGTGGGCGGGCGATATCAAACCTGCGAACATCCCCTTCCCTGCGCCAGGTGATATCGAACTTACCGGGTTATTTGCTGCGTTATCAGTGATGTTCTGGTGCTTTGTCGGTCTGGAAGCATTTGCCCATCTCGCTTCGGAATTTAAAAATCCAGAGCGTGATTTTCCGCGCGCTTTGATGATAGGTCTGCTGCTGGCAGGATTAGTCTACTGGGGCTGTACGGTAGTCGTCTTACACTTCGACGCCTATGGTGAAAAAATGGCGGCGGCTGCATCGCTTCCCAAAATTGTGGTGCAGCTATTCGGTGTAGGGGCGTTATGGATTGCCTGCGTGATTGGCTATCTGGCCTGCTTTGCCAGCCTCAACATTTATATACAGAGCTTCGCCCGCCTGGTCTGGTCGCAGGCGCAACATAATCCTGACCACTACCTGGCACGCCTCTCTTCTCGCCATATCCCGAATAATGCCCTCAATGCCGTGCTCGGCTGTTGCGTGGTGAGTACGTTGGTGATTCATGCTTTAGAGATCAATCTGGACGCACTCATTATTTATGCCAACGGCATCTTTATTATGATTTACCTATTGTGCATGTTGGCAGGCTGTAAATTATTACAAGGACGTTATCGCGTACTGGCGGTGACTGGCGGGCTGTTATGCGTTCTGTTATTGGCAATGGTCGGCTGGAAAAGTCTCTATGCGCTAATCATGCTGGCGGGGTTATGGCTGTTTCTGCCAAAACGAAAAACGCCGGAAAATGGCATAACCACATAATCCGGCGTTTTGACATTAATCCTGGCGATCGTCTTTATGATCAAGGCGGTCGCGGTCATCATCTTTTCGCTGATACTCACCATCAAAAGTATTACCGCCACCGGTTCCGGCGCTAAAACCGCCGCCCGGCATCCGGGAGAAACGCAAATGCGGCATCAGCTTCACTGTCAGATGCTTTTGCACCGGCGGTAATAAAAGAAGAAGACCGAGGAAATCGGTGAAAAAGCCCGGTAATAAAAGCAGCAAACCGGCAATGATCAGCGAAACACTTTTAATCATCTCCGCCGCAGGGTTTTCACCCGCCGCCATTTTTTGTTGCATCAGCACAAAATTCTTAAAGCCCTGATTACGTACCAGTGACATACCGATAACCGACGTGAATATAACCAGTACGAGGGTCAGCAATACCCCCAGGACATGGGCAACCTGAATAAAAATTGAAATCTCAATATAGACATAAAGGAAAATGGCAATAAAAGGTAACCAGCGCAAAGGTTTCTCCTGTAATAGCAACCGGTTAAATCCGGGCGCCTTAATGGGTTGCGAATCGCGTTCAGCTTATATTGTGGTCATTAGCAAAATTTCAAGATGTTTGCGCAACTATTTTTGGTAGTAATCCCAAAGCGGTGATCTATTTCACAAATTAATAATTAAGGGGTAAAAACCGACACTTAAAGTGATCCAGATTACGGTAGAAATCCTCAAGCAGCATATGATCCTGGGTATTCGTCCGATGCAGGGGATAATCGTCGGTCGAAAAACATTCGAAACCACATATATTCTGTGTGTTTAAAGCAAATCATTGGCAGCTTGAAAAAGAAGGTTCACATGTCAAACAACATTCGTATCGAAGAAGATCTGTTGGGTACCAGGGAAGTTCCAGCTGATGCCTACTATGGTGTTCACACTCTGAGAGCGATTGAAAACTTCTATATCAGCAACAGCAAAATCAGCGATATTCCTGAATTTGTTCGCGGTATGGTAATGGTTAAAAAAGCCGCAGCTATGGCAAACAAAGAGCTGCAAACCATTCCTAAAAGTGTAGCGAATGCAATCATTGCCGCATGTGATGAAGTCCTGAATAACGGAAAATGCATGGATCAGTTCCCGGTAGACGTCTACCAGGGCGGCGCAGGTACTTCCGTAAACATGAACACCAACGAAGTGCTGGCCAATATCGGTCTGGAACTGATGGGTCACCAGAAAGGTGAATATCAGTACCTGAACCCGAACGACCATGTTAACAAATGTCAGTCCACTAACGACGCCTACCCGACCGGTTTCCGTATCGCGGTTTACTCTTCCCTGATTAAACTGGTAGATGCGATTAACCAACTGCGCGAAGGCTTTGAACGTAAAGCTGTCGAATTCCAGGACATCCTGAAAATGGGTCGTACCCAGCTGCAGGACGCAGTACCGATGACCCTTGGTCAGGAATTCCGCGCTTTCAGCATTCTGCTGAAAGAAGAAGTGAAAAACATCCAACGTACCGCTGAACTGCTGCTGGAAGTTAACCTCGGCGCAACGGCAATCGGTACAGGCCTGAACACGCCGAAAGAGTACTCTCCGCTGGCAGTGAAAAAACTGGCTGAAGTCACTGGCTTCCCATGCGTTCCGGCTGAAGACCTGATCGAAGCGACCTCTGACTGCGGCGCTTACGTTATGGTTCACGGTGCGCTGAAACGCCTGGCTGTGAAGATGTCCAAAATCTGTAACGACCTGCGCTTGCTCTCTTCTGGCCCACGTGCCGGCCTGAACGAGATCAACCTGCCGGAACTGCAGGCGGGCTCTTCCATCATGCCAGCTAAAGTAAACCCGGTTGTTCCGGAAGTGGTTAACCAGGTATGCTTCAAAGTCATCGGTAACGACACCACTGTTACCATGGCAGCAGAAGCAGGTCAGCTGCAGCTGAACGTTATGGAGCCGGTCATTGGCCAGGCCATGTTTGAATCAGTTCATATTCTGACCAACGCTTGCTACAACCTGCTGGAAAAATGCGTTAACGGCATCACTGCTAACAAAGAAGTGTGCGAAGGTTACGTTTACAACTCTATCGGTATCGTCACTTACCTGAACCCGTTCATCGGCCACCACAACGGTGACATCGTGGGTAAAATCTGTGCCGAAACCGGTAAGAGTGTACGTGAAGTCGTTCTGGAACGCGGTCTGTTGACTGAAGCGGAACTAGACGATATTTTCTCCGTACAGAATCTGATGCACCCGGCTTACAAAGCAAAACGCTATACTGATGAAAGCGAACAGTAATCGTACAGGGTAGTACAAATAAAAAAGGCACGTCAGACGACGTGCCTTTTTTCTTGTGAGCAGTAACTTAAAAATAACAATCTAATATCAACTTGTTAAAAAACAAGGAAGGCTAATATGCTAGTTGTAGAACTCATCATAGTTTTGCTGGCGATCTTCTTGGGCGCCAGACTGGGGGGAATAGGTATTGGTTTTGCAGGCGGATTGGGGGTGCTGGTTCTTGCCGCTATTGGCGTCAAACCTGGTAACATCCCGTTCGATGTCATTTCCATTATCATGGCGGTTATCGCCGCTATTTCTGCCATGCAGGTTGCTGGCGGTCTGGACTATCTGGTTCATCAGACAGAAAAGCTGCTGCGCCGTAACCCGAAATACATCACGATCCTCGCTCCGATCGTGACTTATTTCCTGACAATTTTTGCGGGTACTGGCAACATCTCTCTGGCAACGCTGCCAGTTATCGCTGAAGTTGCGAAGGAACAAGGCGTTAAACCTTGCCGTCCGCTGTCTACTGCGGTGGTTTCCGCGCAGATTGCGATCACCGCATCGCCAATCTCGGCGGCAGTGGTTTACATGTCTTCCGTAATGGAAGGTCATGGCATCAGCTACCTTCATCTGCTCTCTGTGGTCATCCCGTCCACCCTGCTGGCGGTTCTGGTGATGTCCTTCCTGGTCACTATGCTGTTCAACTCCAAACTGTCTGACAATCCGATTTATCGCAAGCGTCTGGAAGAAGGTCTGGTTGAACTGCGCGGTGAAAAGCAGATTGAAATCAAATCCGGTGCAAAAACTTCCGTCTGGCTGTTCCTGCTGGGCGTAGTTGGCGTGGTTATCTATGCAATCATCAACAGCCCGAGCATGGGCCTGGTTGAGAAACCGCTGATGAACACCACTAACGCAATCCTGATCATCATGCTCAGCGTTGCAACTCTGACTACCGTTATCTGTAAAGTTGATACCGACAACATCCTCAACTCCAGCACCTTCAAAGCAGGTATGAGCGCCTGTATTTGTATCCTGGGCGTTGCATGGCTGGGCGATACTTTCGTTTCCAACAACATCGACTGGATCAAAGATACCGCTGGTGAAGTGATTCAGGGTCATCCGTGGCTGCTGGCTGTCATCTTCTTCTTTGCTTCTGCTCTGCTGTACTCTCAGGCTGCAACCGCAAAAGCACTGATGCCGATGGCTCTGGCGCTGAACGTTTCTCCGCTGACCGCTGTTGCTTCTTTTGCTGCGGTGTCTGGTCTGTTCATTCTGCCGACCTACCCGACGCTGGTTGCTGCGGTACAGATGGATGACACGGGTACAACTCGTATCGGTAAATTCGTCTTCAACCATCCGTTCTTCATCCCAGGTACTCTGGGTGTTGCCCTGGCCGTTTGCTTCGGCTTCGTGCTGGGTAGCTTCATGCTGTAATGACAAATCGCGGGGCGTTCACGCCCCGCTTTCTTTCCCGCCGACTAACATCATTCCCTCGTCCGTTGTATAGTGACCTCTCTCTTGCGGTTCCATCTGTTCTTGCGAGGTGTTTATGCTTGATGATAAAAGTTCGAATACCGCGTCTGTCGTGGTGCTGTGTACCGCACCGGATGAAGCGACAGCCCAGGATTTAGCCGCCAAAGTGCTGGCAGAAAAACTGGCGGCCTGTGCAACCCTGCTCCCCGGCGCAACCTCACTCTATTACTGGGAAGGTAAGCTGGAACAGGAATATGAAGTACAGATGATCTTAAAAACCGACAACGCTCACCAGCAAGCTCTGCTGGAATGCCTGAAGTCTCATCATCCGTATCAAACCCCGGAGCTTCTGGTTTTACCTGTTATACACGGAGACACAGATTACCTCTCATGGCTCAACGCATCTTTACGCTGATCCTGCTACTTTGCAGCACTTCCGTTTTTGCCGGATTATTCGACACGCCAGGACGCTCACAATTTGTCCCGGCTGATCAGGCTTTTGCTTTTGATTTTCAGCAAAACCAACATGATCTTAATCTGACCTGGCAGATCAAAGACGGTTATTACCTTTACCGTAAACAGATCCGCATCACGCCTGAACACGCGAAAATTGCCGACGTGCAGTTACCGCCAGGCGTCTGGCATGACGATGAGTTTTACGGCAAAAGCGAGATTTACCGCAAGCGACTGACGCTTCCTGTAACCATCAACCAGGCAACGGCTGGCGCGACATTAACTGTCACTTACCAGGGCTGCGCTGACGCTGGTTTCTGCTATCCACCAGAAACCAAAACCGTACCGTTAAGCGAAGTGGTTGCCAACAACGCAGCGCCACAGCCGATGTCTGTCCCGCAGCAAGAGCAGCCCGCCGCGCAATTGCCCTTTTCTGCGCTCTGGGCATTGTTGATCGGCATCGGCATCGCCTTCACCCCCTGCGTACTGCCGATGTACCCACTGATTTCCGGCATCGTGCTGGGCGGTAAACAGCGGCTCTCCACCACCAGAGCATTGTTGCTGACCTTTATTTATGTGCAAGGGATGGCGCTGACCTACACGGCGCTGGGTCTGGTGGTTGCCGCCGCAGGGTTACAGTTCCAGGCGGCGCTACAGCATCCTTACGTGCTTATTGGCCTCGCCATCGTCTTTACCTTGCTGGCGATGTCGATGTTTGGCTTGTTTACCCTGCAACTCCCCTCTTCACTGCAAACGCGCCTCACGCTGATGAGCAATCGCCAACAGGGTGGCTCGCCCGGCGGTGTGTTTGTTATGGGGGCGATTGCCGGTTTGATCTGCTCACCATGCACCACCGCGCCGCTTAGCGCGATTCTGCTATATATCGCCCAAAGCGGAAACATGTGGCTGGGCGGCGGCACGCTTTATCTCTATGCGCTGGGCATGGGTCTACCGCTGATGTTAATTACCGTCTTTGGCAACCGTCTGCTGCCGAAAAGCGGTCCGTGGATGGAACAGGTCAAAACCGCGTTTGGTTTTGTGATCCTCGCACTGCCGGTCTTCCTGCTTGAGCGAGTGATTGGCGATATATGGGGATTACGCTTGTGGTCGGCGCTTGGCGTCGCATTCTTTAGCTGGGCCTTTGTCACCAGCTTACAGGCCAAACGCGGTTGGATGCGCATTGTGCAAATAATCCTACTGGCAGCGGCGTTGGTTAGCGTGCGCCCACTCCAGGACTGGGCATTTGGTGCGACTCATACCGCACAAACTCAGGCGCATCTCAACTTTACACCAATCAAAACGGTGGATGAGTTAAATCAGGCGCTCGTTGAAGCCAAAGGCAAACCTGTAATGTTAGATCTCTATGCCGACTGGTGCGTTGCCTGTAAAGAGTTCGAGAAATACACCTTTAGCGACCCACAGGTGCAAAAAGCGTTGGCTGACACAGTCTTACTTCAGGCCAACGTCACCGCTAATGACGCACAAGATGTGGCGCTGTTAAAACATCTAAATGTCCTTGGACTGCCGACAATTCTCTTTTTTGACGGACAAGGCCAGGAGCATCCACAAGCACGCGTCACGGGCTTTATGGATGCTGAAACCTTCAGCGCACATTTGCGCGATCGCCAACCGTGAACGACACTTGCAGTGGGAAAGACGGAGGAAAATAGCGTGCAACGTGAAGATGTACTGGGAGAAGCCCTGAAATTATTAGAATTACAAGGGATTGCCAACACCACGCTGGAGATGGTTGCTGAACGTGTGGATTATCCGCTGGATGAGCTAAGGCGATTCTGGCCGGACAAAGAGGCGATCCTCTACGACGCGCTGCGCTATCTTAGCCAACAGATAGATGTCTGGCGTCGTCAGTTGATGCTGGACGAAACGCAAACCGCCGAACAAAAGCTGCTGGCGCGTTATCAGGCGTTATCAGAGTGCGTTAAAAACAACCGCTATCCGGGCTGTCTGTTTATCGCTGCCTGTACGTTTTATCCCGATCCTGACCACCCTATTCATCAACTGGCCGATCAGCAAAAAAGCGCGGCCTACGATTTCACCCACGAACTGTTAACCACGCTGGAAGTTGACGATCCTGCGATGGTGGCAAAGCAGATGGAACTGGTGCTGGAAGGCTGTTTAAGCCGAATGCTGGTGAATCGTAGCCAGGCGGATGTCGACACCGCACACCGGCTGGCGGAAGATATCCTGCGCTTCGCCCGCTGCCGCCAGGGTGGCGCACTGACCTGACAGAAACACAGAAAAGAAGCGATTTGCCGCAATCTTAAGCAGTTGAATCGCTTTTACTGAAATTAGGTTGACGAGATGTGCAGATTACGGTTTAATGCGCCCCGTTGCCCGGATAGCT